>JBHHWX010000220.1:0-9503 GCA_046756745.1 bacterium
GCGTTACTTAGCCTGATACTTTCCAAAAACATTTCGTAGTGTGTCCGAGATCTCCCCCAGGGTGACATAGTTCTCGACACATTCAACCAGATAAGGCATGAGGTTTTCCTCGCTGTCGGCGGCCTTTTGTAATTTCTGGAGCAGTTCATTCACTTTGCCGGAATCCCGCTGTTTGCGAAGCTTTTGCAAGCGTTGAATTTGCTGCACCTGAACTCCCGGATCAACGCGCAGGAGACCGGAGGTTTTTTCTTCTTCGGTTTGATATTTATTCACCCCGACGACTATTTTATCGCCGGTTTCAATCTGCTGCTGGTATTCCCAGGCCCGGCGGGCAATTTCGTCCTGAATGTATCCTAACTCGATTGCTTTGATGGCGCCGCCCATTTCTTCGATTTTGTTTATATAGTCCCATGCCTGTTTTTCAATCTCGCGAGTCAAATTTTCAACAAAGTAGCTGCCGCCAATCGGGTCTGCCGTGTCCGCGACGCCGCTTTCATGCGCGATAATGTGCTGGGTGCGCAGCGCGATTCGTACCGATTCTTCGCTTGGCAAGGCTAAGGCTTCATCTCTGGAATTCGTGTGCAGCGACTGCGTGCCGCCTAACACCGCAGCAAGCGCTTGCAACGTCACCCGAATAATATTGTTGTCCGGCTGTTGTGCTGTTAACGTACTGCCGGCCGTTTGGGTGTGAAAACGAAGAAGGTGTGTTTTGGGATTGGCCGCCCGGAAGCGGTCTTTCATAATCGACGCCCAAATTCGGCGGGCCGCGCGAAACTTGGCGATCTCCTCAAAAAAGTTATTGTGACTGCTAAAAAAGAAAGACAGCCGCGCGCCGAACACATTGACGTCCAGGCCGCGATTCACAGCCTGGCGGACGTATTCGATGGCATTGGCCATAGTGAAGGCGACTTCCTGAACGGCGTCGGAACCAGCCTCGCGAACATGGTAACCGCTGATGGAGATGGCATTCCACTTGGGAACCTCTTGCGAACAATACTCGAACATATCGGTGACAAGCCGGATCGACGGAACGGGCGGGTAGATGTAAGTGGCGCGTGCAATGTATTCCTTTAAAATATCGTTCTGCACTGTGCCGCGCAGCAGGCGCACAGCGCTGCCTTGCTTTTTAGCGACAGCAATATAAAACGCCAGTAAAATGGCTGCGGTGGCATTGATGGTCATCGATGTTGTCACCTCGTGCAGACGAATTCCAGCAAAAAGACGCTCCATATCTTCAATGCTGGAAATGGCAACGCCGACTTTTCCTACTTCACCTTCGGCAACCGGGTGGTCGGAATCGTAGCCCATTTGAGTGGGTAAATCGAAAGCGACGGATAAACCGGTTTGGCCGTTTTTTAACAGGTAATGAAATCGCTTATTCGTTTCCTGCGCGGAAGCATAACCGCCGTATTGCCGCATCGTCCACAGTTTCGTGCGATACATCTCGGGAAATATTCCGCGAGTGAATGGATATTTCCCCGGACGCTCTTTGTGAGCTTCCTCGGGTAGATCAGCCTCTGTATAGGCGCTCTTGATGTCAATGTCTGCATCGGTTTTCATGGTTCACTCCGTTTCACCCGGCTTCTTTTTGTTTGTATTATCTGAGCTATGATGCTTAAAGCAATTTCGGTTGGGTTTTGCGCATCGATATCCAATCCGGCCGGTCCCTGAATACGGCTGATCGCCTCTTCAGAAAAGCCGGCTGCGAGTAGACGGGCGCAGCGTTGAGCGTGAGTTTTTTTGCTGCCCAAAGCGCCGATATAGCGCACGTCGCTTTTGAGTAAACTATGTAAAGCCACATCGTCAATTTTCGGATCGTGTGTGAGCAGAACGGCGTAGGTATCCTCGTTGAGATCCAGGTCTTTCAGCGCTTCGTCGGGCCACTGGGTGTAAAGGTGATCCGGTTGTGTCCGGAATCTTTCAGGCGCCGTAAACACTTGGCGCGGATCGATGACGACAACCTCAAAATCCAGGTCCTTAGCAAACATCACGAGCGGGATGGAAATGTGCGCGGCGCCCACGATCAGCACCCGGTCTTTACGCGGGAACACATTGATAAATACAGGTTCGCCGGCAAGCAGGACCTGCTCATTCTTACGATGTGCATACGAAAGCAACGCAAGGCGCCGGGCTTCTGTATTTGAAGCTTGCCAGTCGCCGGTTACTGAGCCATCTGGAAAAACCAAAAGATGGCTGTGTTGCTCTGGCAACAAACGTGTCAGCAAAATAGCTGGGCGATTATTCGTGAGCGCATTTTCAAGTTCGCGCCAGATCTTCTGCTCAACCGGATTATCGGAAAAAGCACAATGCCGCTCCACAAAAACATCGACCGTGCCGCCGCACGTCAGGCCCACAGACCAGGCCGTCTCATTGCTCACCCCGAAACTGAGCTGTTTGGGGATGCCGGTTTGTAATACTTTTTGAGACTCCTCGATCACGGCGCCTTCGATACAGCCGCCGCTGACAGAACCGGCGACCTGCATTTCAACGGTCACTGCCATAGTCGACCCAACCGCGCGCGGCGAGGAGCCCCAGGTTTTGGTCACGGTTGCCAGCGCACAGGGCCGCTTTTCGGAAATCCACTGTTGAATGTTTTTAAGGATATCTTGCATGTGAAGCACTCCGTTTCAAAATCTGTTTTCGGTTTGACGCCCCGTACTACAAGCCGACAACATTGTGTTTTTTTAGCAAAGTTTTGATGGACCAAATTATTGCAAAATAATTTAATGGCAAAATTATTGACGGGGAAAACAATGTCGATAACTCATGCGTCGAAGTCAAAGCCATCTCGGATGAAGATTTTTTTCGTATCTTTGCCGGTTTATTCGGTTCGCATCGCTAAAGGTTGCAAGGGAGTCATTTTAACCATGATAGAATCATCTTCAAAACGATTTTTCCATAGCTTAATTTTACATCATTTTGCCATAAAATCATTTTGCCTTTTATTGTTCTGCCTTTTAATCTTTAATCTGAATTCTAACCTATCTATTTTACATAAACTGGTTTAATTTGTATTTTTATCCGTGCCAATCAGTGAAAATCCGTGGCTAAATATTTTTTTGTTATAGCAATCTTTTCGTTGCGGCATAGCCGCGCTGGGTATCTCCGGTCATGTCACGATACGTGAAGCGCCGACGCTTCCGGCGTTGAATGCCGTTTTGAGCCTGTTGCACATGGTTTAAGAGCTGCTTGAGACTCTCGATATTATGGACCGGTGCGAAGATATCGACAAACGGCAAGGCCGTCTGCATCCCACGCACCGTCGGCTCATACTCCGGGCTTCCGGCGAGAGGATTCAGCCAAATGATTCGGCCGGATTTCCGGTAAATTTCACGCATACTTTCTTCCAATATATCCAGGTCGCCGGTATCCCAGCCGTCGCTCATCATCAAAACGATGGTTCGGTCGTCGAGCAATTTTGATCCGTACTCATCCACAAATGTTCTTAACGACATCCCGATTTTCGTTCCACCCGACCAATCCGGAATGGTGCGGGAAAGTTCCTGCAAAGCTTCTTTGTAGGCGCCCTTCTGCAACTGCTCGGAAATTCTATGCAGCGACGTACTAAAGACGAACGTCTCGATCCGGCTGGTGACATTTTGGAAAGCGTAGATAAATTGAATTAAGAATTGCGTATAGAGATCCATGGATTTGCTTACGTCGCAGAATATCAGCAATTTTAGCCGGAGGATCTTGCGCCGGCGAAACGCCAAATCGATGATCTCGCCGCCGTGGCGCATACTCAAACGCAGCGTACGCCGCATATCCAGCGCCCCCCTGGCCTGACTATGCCGATATCGACGGCTGTATTTGGTTGCCATGGATTTGGCGATAACCGTTATCAGCTTCATCACCTCGTGCAGCTCATCTTCTGAAAAAGCGCTGAAGTCTTTCGTCGTCAACGTCTCTGCGGCGCTGTAAGACGACAGCTCCTCCACCTCTTTTGAGTTGTTGCCATGCAGCCAATTTTTGAGCGACTGAATGGATGGCGGTGATTTTTGGTTCAAGTCAGGAGCGTTTTTCTCTGAAGCCTCCGGTTCACCAGGCGCAATCTTTGAATCAACCGCTCTTGTTAACTCATTCCAATAATCAAAGTAGAGCTTGTCGAAGCGTGCCTGATCTGCCAAACTTTTGGTTAAAACCGCCCGCAGGGTCTGGCGTAAAATCTCAGGATGGCGAAAAGATATCCGGGTCATGGCATTGAGAGCATCCGCTTCCTCGGCGACTCCGATAGGCAAACCCTGGCCGCGCAGATAACGGCAAAAAGCCACGATGTTGGCGCTGAGAGCGGTTCGGCGATGAATAAAGTTCATATTATTAGGATAGGTCTTGAGAATTTTAAATATGTTGGCTTTTAGTTGTTTGCTGTTTGCTTTTTTCTGTTTGCTGTTTGCTTTTTTCTGTTTGCTGTTTGCTTGTTAAACCTTTGAGCGGATGCCGGTTTTCTCGAGCAGCTCCGAAACAGAAAGCTGAATTTGACGGATATCCTGCCAATCTTTCAGGATAATCCCCAATGTCTGTTCGATAATATTTTTTTCCAAATGGTCAAAATGCAGAGCAGCTAATGCCGTGGCCCATTCGATGGATTCGGCAATACCTGGCGTCTTCGCCAATTTCATTTCACGAATGTCCTGCATGAAATGACAAATCTGCTCTGCCAACTGTTCATCAATACCCGGCACTTTTAATTTGACAATGGTTAGCTCCTTTTCGAAATCTGGATAATCGATCCAGAGATACAGACAGCGGCGCCGCAAGGCGTCCGATAATTCACGGACTCGATTGCTGGTGACCACAACATGAGGGATATGGGACGCGGTAATCGTGCCGATCTCTGGAATGGTAATTTGCCAGTCGGAAAGGACTTCCAGCAAGAAACTTTCGAATTCCTCGTCCGCCCGATCAATTTCGTCGATGAGCAACACGGGCGCTTTAAAATGGGTTATCGCTTGCAAAAGGGGTCTTTTGTGCAGGAAGGACTCGCTAAAGATGGTCTTCTCCTTCTCCTCGGCCGTTTTCCCGCTATTTTCCTCCATTTTGAGATGCAGCAGTTGCCGCTGATAGTTCCACTCGTAGAGGGCATGTGTTGCGTCTAAACCTTCGTAACATTGCAGCCTTATCAGATCGGTGTCTAAAGCCGCCGCCAGAACTTTTGCAATTTCCGTTTTTCCAACGCCGGCCGGCCCTTCAATCAACAAAGGCTTGCTCAACTGTCTGGCTAAGTACAAAGACATCACGATGCTTTGTTCGGTGATGTAGCCGTGCCGCTCGAGCCGTTTTTGCATCTGTGATAGCTGGTTGTTTTTCATGCGAGTTTCCCGGATTGTCAAACCAGTCATTGTTGAAAAACTCTGTCAGGGTTAATGCTATGCACTATATATAGATGATGCATTTTTATGAATATGATATACAGACATTTTTGTAAGACTCTAACCCTGACAGAGTTAAATCAAAAAAAGCGGCGCTTTCTGACTTCTTCGACGCCGAATAGCATCGAAGCTAAAATAAGAAAGCCCCGCTTAAAAAACAACCGAAACGCCCCAACAAAAGATAACCGGTCAGTTACGGGGTGGGTGGCGGTGTACAAGCTTCAGCTTGCTCTGGGCGAGCGGTGCAAAAACACGCTAAAGCGTGAACACCCAACGAATGACACACTCCTGAATGACACCGGCACCACCCATAACTGACCGATTACAACAAAAGAGCAAATAATTACCCTGCCAGACCGGCCGCTTCTGTTAAAGCTCGTTTCGCATAGACCCCGGCCAAATGCCGGCGATAGTCTTCGGAAGCGAAATGATCACTGAGAACAACAACTCCGGCAGCGGCTTTTTCCGCGGCGGCAGCGATATGCGCCTCGCTGGGCGCCTGGCCGGTGAGCGCATCCTCAACTCCGCTGTCGCGAAAAACGGAATTGCTGACGCCGGTAAAAGCCACGCGCACGCGGCTGCATGCCCCGTTATCTTTGGTCACGATTGCCGCACACCCTACAATGGCAAAGCGAGAGGCGGGCTGCTCGAACTTTTGATAAGAAGAGCCGGTTTTTGTTGACAGCGCTGGCACGCGGACTTCGGTGAGAATTTCGTCATCCTGCAAATTCGTCACGTACACATCCTGAAAAAAATCAGCGGCGGCGATAGTGCGCTGTCCATTGGGGCCTTTCACCACCATTTCAGCATCGGCGGCCAGGAGATACGCCGGGTAATCAGCAGCCGGATCCGCATGAGCCAAGCTGCCGCCGATCGTGCCTTTGTTACGCACTTGCAGGTCGCCGATCAGTCCGGCGGTTTTTGCCAGCGCCGGCGCTTTGGCCTGAACCTCGGTTGAGGATGCGATCATATCGTGAGTCGCGGTGGCGCCGATGGCAATCAGTCCACCATCATCGCGAATATATTTTAATTCCGAAATATGCCCAATATCGATTAAATTTCCCGGGGCGCTTAAACGCAGCTTCATCGCCGGTAACAAACTATGCCCCCCTGCCAACAATTTGGCCTCGGCTCCGTGCATTTTCAACAAATTGATGGCTTCATCAACAGTTGTAGCCCGGTGATATTCGAATGCGGAAGGAATCATGTCCCTGCCTCCTTTCTAAAATTAATTTCCATTTTGCATGGCCTGCCAAACACGCTCAGGCGTTAACGGCATTTGGATATCTTTGACGCCAAATTCTGCAAGCGCGTCGAGTACGGCATTGACGACTGCCGGCGTCGACCCGATGGCTCCGGCTTCTCCGGCGCCTTTGACCCCTAACGGATTATGCGGACAGGGCGTCACGGTTCGGTCGGTCTCGAACATGGGCAGATCATCAGCGCGGGGCAAAGTATAATCCATATACGAACCGTTGATCAGTTGACCGTGGTCATCGTAAATGGCTCCTTCAAATAACGCCTGACCGATGCCTTGCGCCACCCCGCCGTGTATTTGTCCATCCACGATCATCGGGTTGATGACATTACCCACGTCATCCACTGAGACGAAACGTTTTAAGATCACTTTGCCCGTTTCCGGATCGACCTCGACAACGGCGATATGAGCGCCAAAAGGATAAGTGAAATTCGCGGGATCATAAAAGCTGGAAAAATCCATTCCCGGTTCCAGCCCTTCGGGATAATCGTGCGGAATATAGGCGGTTAAGGCGATATCGCCGAAGGAAATGGATTTCTCGCTGCCCTTCACCGTCCACGCGCCGTTTGCAAACTCCAGATCATCGACCGAGGCCTCCAATTTGTGAGCGGCAATTTGGGCGCCTTTTTCGATAATTTTCTCGAGGCTCTTCATGATCGCGCTGCCGCCCACGGCCAAACTTCGGGAGCCGTAGGTTCCCATCCCAAAAGCCACAGACTCAGAGTCGCCATGAACGATCTCAACGTCATCCATGCTGACACCTAATTTGTCGGCGACAATCTGGGCGAAAGTGGTTTCATGCCCCTGACCATGAGAATGCGACCCAGTATATACGCTCACTTTGCCGGTCGGCTGAACCCGTACCTGGGCCGATTCAAACAACCCGGCACGGCAGCCCAAAGCGCCGACGATCGCGGAAGGCGCAATTCCACAGGCTTCGATATAAGTGGAAAAACCGATACCCATCAACCGGCCCTGCTTGCGGGCATCCGCCTGCTCTTTGCGGAAATGATCGTAATCCACTATTTCCAGCGCCTTTCTCAAAACAGGCTCATAATTGCCGCTATCGTATTGCAGCGCTACCTGCGTCTGGTAACCCGGCTGGTTAACCCCATCAAAAGGCGGGATAAAGTTTTTGAAACGCAGCTCGGCCGGATCCAGGTTCATTTCCCGGGCAGCGCTATCCATTAACCGTTCCAGTAAGTACGTGGCTTCAGGTCTGCCGGCCCCGCGATAAGCATCCACCGGGGTCGTGTTTGTGAGCACGGCTGTTAAGTCGATATGGATGGCCGGCGTCGTATACAGTCCTTGCAGCAGCGTACCATGCAGATAAGTCGGTACGCAGGTAGAAAACGTAGAAAGATAAGCGCCCAGGTTGGCCAATGTTTTTATGCGCAGCCCGACGATATTTCCGTCTTTGTCAAAGCCCATTTCAGCTTTTGTCGTGTGGTCGCGGCCATGAGCATCGGTCACAAAACTTTCGCTGCGTTCGGCGGTCCATTTGATCGGCCGTTCGATCTGTTTCGAACACCAAATCATCAGAGCTTCTTCAATGTAATGAAATATTTTACTCCCGAACCCCCCGCCAACGTCCGGTGAAATCACCCGTACTTTGTGCTCCGGCAGCCCCAACACAAAGGCGCTCATCAGCAAACGAATGAGATGGGGATTTTGAGAGCTGGTATAAAGCGTATATTTATCATTGAACGTATCGTAATGTCCGATAGCGCTGCGCGGTTCAATCGCATTGGGAACCAGGCGCTGGTTAACAAATTCCAGGGTAGTGATATGTGCGGCTTGCGCCATGGCGCTATCTGTGGCGGCTTTATCGCCAATTTCCCAATCAAAGACGACGTTGTTTGGCACATCATCGTGTACCAACGGCGCGCCTTTTTCCAAAGCATGAGCCGGATCCGTCACCCCGTCCAGCTCCTGGTAATCAACCTGAATCAATTCTGCTGCGTCTTTTGCAGCTTCGCGCGTTTCGGCAATCACTACCGCGACAGCGTCGCCGACGTAACACACCTTATCCGCAGCCAAAAGCGGATGCGGCGGCTCCTTCATCGTATCGCCATTTTTAAAGTCCACCTGCCAGCCGCACGGAACCCCACCAATACCGGCAGCGGCGATGTCTTTCCCGGTAAACACAGCGACGACGTCGGGAAACGACGCAGCAGCGGAGGTATCCAGCTTTTTGATTTTCGCGTGCGCGTAGATGCTGCGAACGATATAAGCATAGGTCATTCCGGGCAGGACGATGTCGTCGGTATATCTGCCGTGACCTGTGGTAAAACGTTTATCTTCAACTCTTTTGACTGATTGACCAATCATGTTTGCCATAGCGTCCTCCTAACTTTGCTGTTCAGCGGCATACTGAACGGATTTCACGATATTATGATAACCGGTACACCGGCAGAAATTACCTTCGAGCGCTTCACGAATCTCAGCTTCACTGGGACTGGAATTTCGCTCTAAGAGATCGACCGCGGTCAGGATCATTCCCGGGGTACAGAATCCGCACTGTAAACCGTGCTCCTCATGAAACCCCTTTTGAAGCGGGTGCAGCTCGCCGTTGCTCGCCAAACCCTCGATGGTGGTAATTTCAGCTCCGTCAGCTTGGGCCGCCAGCATGGTACAGGATTTAACCGCGCGGCCGTCGACCAGTACAGTACATGCCCCGCAACTACTGGTGTCACACCCGACATGGGACCCGGTTAATCTGAGAATATCGCGCAGGTAATGAACAAGCAGTAACCGGGCTTCTACTTCATGACTGCAAGACTTACCGTTTACGTGACAACTAATTGAGACGCCCATCAATTTGCCCTCCTGTTTTCGTAGGTAACTTTGTTAGTTAGTGTCTGAACGAAAACTCT
>JBHHWX010000221.1:0-9484 GCA_046756745.1 bacterium
CCTGATTTTATATGAGAAACTTAAACATCTACACCGTGTCATGCCCGAATGTTTTTATCGGGCATCCAGTTTTGGATTAAATCATGGATTCCCGATAAAAGATTTCGGGAATGACAACTTTTGAAAATTAAAGTTTCTTGAAAGTTATTTGTTAGATCAGAAACTTTTGACAATACGACAAGTGAAAGGATAACATTATGAAGATTCGGATTCAAACACCGATCGCGTTTTTAATTTTATTGGCTTCCCTTTCCCATGTTTATCCCCAAAACGTCCGACAAATCACAGCATTGGTCGGCGGCACGCTCATCGATGGCTTCGGCAGCATGCCGATCCGAAACAGCGTGATTCTCATCGAAGGAGAGCGTATCAAAGCCGTCGGGCAAATCGGACTTGTGGATGTGCCTGATGACGCCAAGGTCATTTCGACAGAAGGGATGAGCGTGCTGCCGGGTTTGTGGGATATGCATGTGCACTTGATGATTGCCGGTCATACGGACTATTCGCATTGGGACAAAAAATACCCGCCGCTGTTCGAATCGGTGATCATGCCGGCTTCAGCCAAGCAGTTGCTGCTGTCCGGCGTCACCAGCGCTCGCGATCTCGGAGCGCCTTTGGAGGCGAGCATCCACGTGCGGGACGCCATCAACTCCGGCAAGATTCCCGGGCCGACACTTTATGTCTCCGGTCCGTTTATACAACACAAGCCGTATCCTGGCACCGAGCTGTTTCGCTGGGGCGTGAGCGGCGCCAATGACGCCCGCGCCAAAGTGCGGAAATTAGCAAAAGCCGGCGTCGACTGTATCAAACTTATCGACCAGGATCAGATGACCTTAGAAGAAGTTCGGGCGGTTGTGGACGAAGCGCACAAACATAGCTTAACGGTGGTAGCGCATTCTCATCGCCCGGAAGAGATTCGCCGCGGATTGCTTGCCGGAGTGGATTGTTTTGAACATACTGGGCTGTCTACGGCGCCGGAGTATCCACCGGACGTTATTGAAATGATCCGCGAACGGACGGCAAAAATGAACATCGGCCCACTATTTTGGACGCCCACCATAGAGGTCCTGTTTAATTACGAATACAACCGCGATAATCCGGAGGGACTGGACGATAACTGCTGGCACAATGGCCTGCCCGACTCCATCGTCGCTGATATCAAAGCGTCCTTCCAGCATCCGGATCGCTTGCCCTATTTTCAAATAACCCCGAGCAGAAGACCGACTCTGAAACGAAAGTTCCTGCAATTGAAAGAGTCCGGCGTCGTGCAGCTCATCGGCACCGACAGCGGCATCCCCATGAAATTTCACTGCCAGTCCACTTGGAACGAGCTGGATATTTGGGTACGCGAGCTCGGGGTAGCGCCAATGGCAGTCATCCGGGCGGCGACTTACTGGCCATCGGTTTTGATGAAAGTCGACCACGAAGTGGGTACCATCAATGAGGGCAAGTACGCCGACATCATCGCGGTCAAGGGGGATGTTTTGCGGTACATCAATCTGCTGCAAGATGTAGATCTGGTGATAAAACATGGCGAGCGGTTTAAGTGAGGGAGAATGAAAATCGTCACACGTTATAGCCTAATCGTTCAGAGTTTGCATTTTTTTGCAAACTTTTTCTCAGGGAGAGACCATCAACGTAGATGGATTGATGGATCAATGGATTGTTGCATTGCAATTTCTGCGGCCATCGAAGATTTGAATAAACATGCTCTTTTAATCCAAAAATCCATTACTCCGGCGGCTTTTTACCGAGGTCTGGATTTGGTTTTAGCAAGATATGGATTCCCGAATGCGGCTTCGCTGCGCTGGGTTTTCCTGAGCGTCGCCTTTGCCGTTGTTTCCGGTTTCCAGGTAGTCCGCAATGCGCAGCTCGTCATTAATCGCACACTTGGATGGGTCCCATACGATCAAAGTACGGCTACGGTTGATCTCATACTTCTCGCGTTCTTCAGGAGACGCATTATAGAGCGTAGGTATCCACCACAGTGGCACGGAAACCTGTCGTCCATCGGTCAATTCCAGATGAATGTACTCATCATCGAAACGTACTTGGTGAATGCGTGCTTCAGTGGGAAATGTGTATGCTGATACCGGGTACTGAATCTTGTACCGCTTGACATCAGCTTGTCCTTCAATCGGCTCTGTTTTTGTAGTCATGCCATTCAGGGATGTTTAGATTGACATAGGCCATATTGTATCCTCTAACTGTATCCATACTATATAGTGTTTGAACGAAAACTCGTTCAGAGCTGTCATTGCGAGGCGTTTTTTGCCGAAGCAATCTCATGCCGTGCCTAATAAGGAGATTGCTTCGCTGAGAAACGCTCGCAAAGACATCAAAAATCAAGTTTTCGTTCAATCACTATATGGGCAATAAATATACACGAAAAACATACAGATTGCAAGAGTTAATCTCAGTATCGCGGTACTCGGTCAGTCACGGTTAATGAATCGAGATAAATCGAGACTCTTAGCGAAGGCGTCCTCGCCGAGCGATTCATCTACTGAATTTTGAGCTTGACGAAGTGACGCCTTCGCTAAGTGGATGGGGCAGCCGGCGAGAGCAGTTGGTAGTTTCGCTTCAATCACTCACTGCAACTGACATTACGTATCACGCTATCACGTATCCACAGATTTTCATACCAAAAAATATGAGTGAATTTCGGTTCCCGCCGGCGCATCTCAAAGATTAGATGCTTATTTTTTAAATAGTTAAAGACTCTGTGATTTCCGCATTATGAACTTTTGATTCTATATCTATCTATATAAACTACCCGGTTTCGCGACCAGCATTTCCCCCCTCATTCCGAACTGAAAACAGAGCAGAGTCGGTAGCCGCTATTCGACTTCCTATTTTTCGCCGGTCGTTTGAAATACGTGATCCTCAGCTCATAAAAATTATTCCTCTGAAAAACCACAGAGGCCAAGATGGTTTACCGGGATTTTGATGTACTTTTTGAACGCGCCGGCGAATGTTATCAAATCAAGGTTCTCAATTCACCTGCGGGCCAAACAACCGGTCAATTCAAGCTGCCGTTTTCGGAGCTCGAATTAGAGAATTTACTTCTCAGAGTCGGTCGGCCCAGGCGCGGCGTCCGGCGAATCGATTCGCCCGAAATGGATGCTGTTAAGCAGTTTGGCGGCCGCCTATTTGAGTCCGTGTTTGATGGCGAAGTCGGTCAGTGTTTAAGAGCGAGCCTGGATGAAGTCGAACAAAAGGAACACGGCTTGCGGCTGCGATTACGACTGACTGACGTGCCGGAGTTAGCGGACCTCCCCTGGGAATATATCTACAATCCTTCGCTCAATCGTTTTCTCTCCCTCTCCATATCGTCGCCTATCGTTCGTTACCTCGAGCTGTCGGTACGCCACCGGCCTTTAGAGGTTAAGCCGCCTTTACGAGTGCTCGTGATGATCTCCAGTCCATATAATTTTCCCAAGCTTGATGTTGAGCAGGAATGGGCAAAGCTTAAACATGCATTTGCGGAATTCGAAAAAGACGGACAGGTCGTGTTGGAACGAATGGAAAATGCAACGTTAGCTACGCTGCAGCGACATCTCCGTAAAAAACGATACCATATTTTCCACTTCATGGGGCATGCCGGTTTTGTACAACAGGCACAAGACGGTGTGCTTATCCTCGAGGATGAGCAGGACCGTGGGCGACCGGTGAGCGCGCAATATTTAGGAACGCTCCTGCATGATCACCCCTCGCTGCGCCTGGCCCTCCTGAATGCGTGTGAAGGGGCTCGCGCTTCCCGCAACGACCCCTTTTCCGGCACGGCGCAAAGCCTGGTTCAACAAGGTTTGCCGGCCGTCATAGCCATGCAATTTGAAGTGACCGATGAGGCGTCCATCACTTTTTCGCAATGGTTTTACGAATTTCTGGCTAAGGGCCACCCGGTGGACGAATGTTTATCAGAAGCTCGCAAGGCGATATTCACACAGGGTAACGATATCGAGTGGGGCACTCCGGTCTTGTACATGCGCGCACCGGATGGACGTATTTTCGATATACAACCTCGTACTGAAGAAAAAAAAAACGAGCACCCAAGCCATCAGACCGATCTCTCCGACGACGAAACGGTACATTTTTCTGTCAGCAGCCTTTTTGCTTATTGCAATGTTATCCGTCTTCTTCAATTCAAAATACGGGAAGGGTTTGCTCAATTTTTCATCCAAAACCACCGTGTCGATTACAACCCATCCTGAAGACGCGCACATATATTTGAATGAAAAATATATCGGTGATTCGCCTTTAAACGAGCTCCCATTGGCGTCCGGCAGTTTTGCATTAAAAGTCATCAAGCAAGGGTTTGAATCCCGGGACACAACATTTACGCTCGACGATGGCGAGGCGGTATCGCTGCCGATCAAGTTAATGCCATTAGCAAAACTGGCGGTCACGGTCAACCCTGAAAATGCGCACATCCTTTTAGACGGAAAAAAGATCGCACAAGCAGATTTGCAATTTTTAGAATTAGCTGCGGGTATACATTTGATCGAGATTTCCCATGAAGGATACAAATCGATTTCCGACACCATCTTTTTGTCCCAAGGTGACAATCCACCCAAAGAATATTATTTGAGCAAACGACCCAATCGTGAAAAAAACAAAAAGAGGCCCATGCCGGCTCCACAAACGGAACTGGCTGAAATGGGTAAAATAAAGTTTTATGTCAGACCCTTCGGCTCCATCTACATCGATGACAAGCTCATCAAAAAAGATGCATTCAGTGAAGTGACCTCAGAGCTGCCGGTTGGACAGTATCGAGTTCGGGTACAGCATCCGAAGTGGGGAGTTTGGGAGGAGACCGTTGCTATCCAACCGGATGGTCTTGAAGAGATCAAGATCGATTTCTATAGATTTGTAAAAGTCCGGATTGCCGCAACCGATGAGAGCGGAGACGTGGTCTTTGCTATGATTCTTGTTGATAGTAAACCCATCGGCTATACCACTCCGCAAGAGATTACAGTCCGGGTGGGCAAGCATTCTATTGGCGTCGTCCATAAAGATTATGAGGTGATTGGGAAAGCACAGGCAATAAACTTTAATGATGACATAAAAGAGCCTCTTGTGTTTACCTTGAGAAAAGTCAATTTTGGCGTTAACAAAATGTAGGAGAATACCATGAATGGCAGCAGAAGTCGCAGTCAAAAAATAGGTGCAAGGCTAAGAATTTGGGCATTGTTACCTCTGATGATTCTGATCCCCGAACATCGGAGCCCTGTTTACGCGCAAGACAAATGCGAAAATGCCATTCAAAAAGCTAATGGACATATCGCAAGGGCATATTTCGAAGACGCTATCGAATTATTGCTTCATTGTCAACCGCAGTTAAAGGATCTGGATGAAAAACTCGAAGCGTTAAGACTTCTCGGCCTTGCCTATGTGGGCCAGAATTACCTTGAACACGCAAAAAAAACAGTCTACAAACTTCTGGATTTGGCCCCGGATTGGGAACCCGATCCCGATCAAAATCCGCCGCAATTTATAAAAATTGTCAACGTGGTCAAACAGCAAAAGCAAGAAGCACAAAAAGTGCCGACTACCAATGTTCCCGGCGAGACGGATGAACAAAAAAAGAAAGGCGGGGGTAAGAAGTGGCTTTTGATCGCTGGAGGAGGAGCAGTAGCCGCAGCCTTGACCATAGCCCTCATTTCAGGAGGCGGTGGAGATAACCGTTTGCCTGGGCCGCCCGCTTTCCCGTAAGGCCTCCCAAAGCTGACCTTCTTCCAGAAGGTTAGCTTTTAACTTTTGACACCTCAGCACGCACCTCAAGGAGGACTCAACCATGAAGCACCTTAACTCGCCCTTTTCAAAGAATATAGCTCTTACCTGCTCACTCTTTCTGATATTGACTCCACTCTTGTTCGCGCAAACGACTTTCACTAAAGTGGCCACAGATACAGTCGCAAACGACGGCGGCCAATCAGTTGGGACAGCCTGGGGCGACTTTGATAACGATGGTGATCCGGATTTGTATGTGACCAATAGAGGACAGGCAAATTCTTTTTATAAAAATAATGGTGACGACACATTTATGCGAATCAACGTGCTCAATGTCAATGGCCAGGAAGAAAGCAGTCGGTCGACAAGTGCAACCTGGGGTGATTATAATAATGACGGACATCTGGACTTGTATGTGACCAATGAGGGCGGCGAGTTCTTGAATTTTTTATATCTCAATAATGGCGATAAAACATTTATGAAAGTCACAAACGGCGCGATAGTAAACGATCTGGGCCACTCCCTCGGTAGCGCGTGGGCAGATTACAACAATGATGGATTCATTGATCTGTTCGTCGGTAATAACAGTAATACGAGTATCAATTCCAAAGGTGATAATTTTCTCTACAAAAATAAAGGAGACGGCACGTTTGAAAAAATTACAGAAGGGGATATCTTCAACCTGAGTGCCAATAGTTCCAGAACAGCTGCGTGGGCGGACGCTGACAATGATGGATTTATAGACTTGTTTGCGCCGAACAGCAATACAACTGATTATTTTTATCAGAACAATGGTGATGGACGATTTAAGCTGAGTCCCGAAGGTCCTCTCGCACCAGGGAGTGCCTTCAGCGGCAGTTGGGGCGATTATGACAACGACGGCGACCTGGACCTGTTCAAAACCAACGGTGGCACAGTTCAGGACGAGCTCAATTACCTGATTGAGAATAATGGCGACGGTTCATTCACAAGGATAACGCAAGTCGATATAGCCAGTGATCTTTTCCGATCAACTGGAAGTGCATGGGGGGACTTCGATAATGACGGCGACCTTGATCTGTTTGTGGCTAATATTGCAGATCAAGACAACCTGTTATATCGCAATTTGCTGATGGAAAATGGCGATAAAACCTTCGAAAAAGTCACGGGGGAAGCCATTGTAAGCGATGGCGGCGAATCTAACGGGTGTAGTTGGGCGGACTTTAATAATGACGGTTCCCTTGATCTGGTTGTTGCAAATACCAATGCACAAAACAACTTCCTTTATCAGAACAATGGCAACAGCAATCACTGGATAAAGATAAAGTGCGTTGGTACGCTCTCCAACCGCTTTGCAATTGGTGCAGAAGTAAGGGTAAGAGCGATCATAAACGGCTCTCCAGTTTGGCAGATGCGCCAAATCGAGGGACAGAGCGGCTATGGCGGCCAAAACAGCTTGATTGCCCACTTCGGTCTCGGGGATGCAACAAAAGTCGATTCGGTTATCGTTGAATGGCCTTCCGGCATTATTCAAAAAATCGATAACATTGCCGGTGACCAAACATTGACAGTGACAGAGGCAGGTGAGGTGCCTTTGCGGGCAAATTTTTCTGCCAGTGTCATTCGAGGTTTTGCCCCATTAACGGTTGAGTTCAAGGATCTGTCGACAGCAGATGCATCATTGACGATAGAGAGGCAGTGGGACTTCGACAACGACGGCACACCGAATTCTTCAGAACAAAATCCAGTCTATACATATTCCGAAGTTGGAGTATATTCTGTTAATTTGATCGTGTCCACCGGCACAAAAACCAGTTCGCGTGTCAGAGAAAACTACATCAAGGTTCTCGAACAGCCTCTGTTTGAAAAAGTCACCACTGGTGAAATTGTCTCTGATGGTGGGTTTGACCGCGGCAGCAGTTGGGGGGATTACGACAATGACGGCGATTTGGATTTGTTTGTTCTTAATCGAGGCTCAGGTGGCCCAAACAGATTATGGGTCAACAACGGTGATGGCACATTTAAAAAGCTCAATGAAGGCGAAATCTTGTCCGATGTATTTTATTCGCTAGGCAGCACATGGGGCGACTTTAACAATGACGGCCACTTAGACCTGTTCGTCACAAATGGTGATGCTGTGAGAACCAACTCTTTATATTCAAACAAAGGTGATGCCACATTTTTCAAAGTGACTACCGGGGATATCATGAACGATTTGGGACGGTCTGAAAGTTGCAGTTGGGGGGATTACGACAATGATGGCGATCTCGATCTGTTTGTAGCAAATCGCGGCTCCGAAGAAACCAATTTTTTGTACGAGAACGAGGGCAATAACTTTACGAAAAACACAGCGAGCGTTATAACAAATGACGCCAGCGCCTCCGTCGGTTGTAATTGGGTAGATTATGACAATGATGGAGATATGGATCTCTTTGTGGTTAATGCTTACCCAGGGAACAAAAGCTTTCTGTATCAAAACCAGGGAAATGTCAATTTTGAAAAGATTTCAGATAGTGAAATTGTTAATGATGAGGCACAAAATAGTTCGAGCAGTAGTTGGGCTGATTATGACAATGATGGCGACTTGGACTTGTTTCTTGCAAATAGCGGCCAGAACAATCTTCTTTACGAAAATATTGGCGGGGTAACTTTTAAGACAATTCAAGCAGGCGCTATCGTTAACGACGGCGGCAACTCTGTCAGCAGCAGTTGGGGGGACTACGATAACGACGGCGATTTGGACCTGTTTGTCGCCAATGATGGTGGAGACAATTATCTTTACCGCAACGAGGGCGGAGGAATGTTCAAAAGAATCATGTCCCAGGAGGTTGTCAACGAAAGAGGAAACTCACAGAACGCTATTTGGGGCGATTATAATAACGATGGGTTCCTTGACTTGTTTGTCGCTAATGACGGCAATGAAAGCAACTTTTTGTATCGGGGCATCGACAATGGTAACAATTGGATCAAATTTAGTCTCGTCGGTCAAGTGTCGAATTGGAGCGCCATTGGCGCAAAAGTTCGTGTCAAGGCTATGATTGATGGAAAGCCGACCTGGCAGATACGCGAAATCAGCGCACAAACTGGCACCCGGGCTCAAAACAGCCTGATCGCTCACTTCGGTTTAGGCGACGCAGCAAAAATCGATTCGATCAAATTTGAATGGCCGTCAGGCATCATCAGATACAGGACGGACGTACCGGTCGACGCTTTCATGACTGTGATGGAAAACGAAGCGCCCAGCCTAACCCAATTGGTTCCCGACACCTCCTTAAGCATCCAAAGCTCCGGTTTTTCAATAAGTCTGGAGCAGTTTTTTGAAGATTCCGATAACGACCCGCTGTTCTATTCTCACACCGTTACCGACACAGCCGTCGTGGTCGCCAGCCTCTCCGACGGCGTATTGACGGTACAACCTCGGGGGATCGGTACGGCTACCATCGCCGTGACTGCCACCGATACTTACACGACCACTTCCGACACCTTCGGCGTCGAGGTGAAGGCCAATACCGCTCCGCATATTACGCACAACGTAGTCGAAAGTGTACCGGAGAATCAGGCGATTGCGGTCAGCGCCGTCATTTTCGATGACTATGGCCTGCCCAGCGCCACGCTCAACTTCCGCCGAGGCGGCGAGTTAAGCTGGTCACAAGAAGTCATGAGCGAAGCTAACGGCTCTTTTCAAGCCTCGATCCCGGGCAGCGTGGTTTCATCGCAAGGGATCGAGTATTTCATCGAAACCGCGGATATTGGCGGACTCGATGACAGAGAA
>JBHHWX010000222.1:0-9469 GCA_046756745.1 bacterium
ATTTGCGGCACTTGGCTAAAGTGGGGAAGGGTTATTCAGAGGGTTTAAGCAAAGCCGCTGATGGGACAGAGATTCCTGTTGAAATACGCGTAAGTCGCATCTCTTATGATAATAAGCCAGCTTTGTTGTTTCACGTACACGATATATCTGATCGTAAGAAACTCGAAACACAGTTGTTGCATTCGCAAAAACTGGAGGCTATAGGGAGACTCGCAGGCGGAGTTGCACACGACTTCAACAATCTTTTGACCGTTATTATGGGGAGCACAGAGTTTGGCTTACACAGTTGTGAGCCAAATGATAAAATACGCACTGAGCTGCTCAACATTAAAAGAGCTGCCAAGCAGGCGAGTGAATTCACAAAACAATTACTCGCGTTTAGTCGCAGTCAAATCCACAAACCAAGAACAATTCATTTGAACCAGCTTATTGCCGAACATGTCATGATGCTCAAACATGTCATAGGCGAAGATATTGAATTGGAGACGGATTGTGATCAAGAGCTCGCTCCCATTTGGGGAGACCCTGTGCAAATTCAACAGATTTTGATGAATATTTGCGTCAACTCACGCGATGCCATGCCCAACGGGGGCCGGCTCCTCATCAAAACTCGAAAGAGGAACGGGGATGATCCTGACTGGCATCAAGATGCCGGTTTAACAGATTCCATAAAAGAAACGGAAACTAATTTCGCTGAAATAACCATCCGCGACACCGGGGTGGGAATGGACAAACAGACCGTTTCGCAAATCTTTGAACCCTTTTTTACGACAAAAGATGTGGGGAAAGGAACCGGCTTGGGCCTTTCTTTAGTCTACGGTATTGTTCGACAACATCATGGCTGCATTCATGTTGAAAGCGAGCCGGCTCAGGGGACGACGATTAAATTATCTTTTCCGGCAGCCACAGAGCAAGAAGACGTCCAACCTGAAGAGAAGAAGACAACCTCCTCCATGTTTGGCAAAGAAACCATTCTCCTGGTCGAAGATGAAGAGGCGGTGCTGAACGTCGGCCAACGAATTTTAAAAGGATTTGGGTATGACGTCATCACAGCCCAAGATGGACATCTCGCGATAGAGCTTTTAGAAGAAAAGGCCGCTCACATTGACTTAGTTCTTTTAGACGTCGTGATGCCAAAATTAAGCGGCCCGGAAACTTTTAAAAAATTACGTGTGATCAGACCCAACCTGCCGGTAATTTTCGTCACCGGTTATGACGCTAAAACCGAGTTGAACGGATTAGAGGAGACCAGCGACGCCCCTTTCGCAGTCCTGCAGAAACCGTATTCAAAAAATTCTTTAGGTGAAATCGTACGCGAGCTCTTGGAACGAAAAAGAACAGACGCCCGCATAAGTGTCTGACCGAAAACGCCTCAAAATGCTCCAGCGATAAAAAATCTCTTGTTAAAGACATCCCCGCCGAGCTATCTACAGCTTGAACACCGAGGATCTCTTCTCTAACAAACGACCCGCACAGTCGCCGGTTGCTTTGAGGAAACGCGCCTCCGGAGTCAGGTTCAGATATGCCTGAACCCGACAACTTCAAACTCCGGATTGAGCGTTTTCGACATTCAGGCATTTTCAAAATCGTCATCATTCATAGGAAGTGAAATGGTAAACGTTGTTCCTTTTGATGGTTGACTTTTTACTCTAATATGACCGCCTTGTCGTTCAAGAATCATTTTTGAAATATAGAGCCCGAGACCGGTGCCAACGCCTTTTTCTTTGGTAGTAAACAGGGGTTCAAATATTTTTTGCAAATTTTCTTCGAGAATCCCAATACCGGTGTCCGTAATATGGATCTCGATGTCTTCGGCGCATTTCTCGACTTTTACGATCAACCGGCCTCCCCCAGGCATCGCCTGAACCGCGTTCATAATGATATTCAGCAAAACTTGCTTTAACGAGTCGATGCTGAAAAAAGCGAATATATTGTGCTGGCGGTCGAATTCGAATTCAATGTTTTTAGTTGTGAGATCCATACCGATGAGGGCAACAGTACTGTTGATCAATTGGGTCAGGTTGATTAATTCCTTATCATGTTCGGATTTCCGGGCAAACCGGAGAAGATTGTCGATTATTTTATCAGAACGCCGCACATTCTTCCTGATCATCTCGAGTTTATCTCGGACTTCCGGAGATTTTTCTTTTAAAAATTCACTTAAAAAATAACGCGCTGTTTCGATCACATTTAAAGGATTACGGATATCATGGGCGATACCTGAAGAAAGAAGACCGAGCGTGGCTAATTTTTCGGACTGGATAAGGGATTGTTCTAAGGATCTTGTTTGGGTAATATCGGTGACATAAATGGCTGCAAAAAGTCCCGCTTCATCGTCCGAACAGACCGGTTTGCTGGTGATGTTAAGAATCCGGCCGTTATGTTTTTTCTCGATACATTGAGTTTGGCCGGTTTCAAACAACAGACCGGCTGGGCATTTTTCACATTGCACTCGGGGGTCACACAAAACTTCGCAATATTTTTTCCCGATAAGATGCTCGGAGTTAGAATCCATCAATTCTGCAAAAGCGCGATTCACCCAACAAATTTCAAGTTCACGATTGACCTGACAAACTGCCTGCGGTGAACCCTCGAGAAGTTGCTGCACACTTGCTAAGCTTTGATCATAAGGGGAGATTCTCTCGACCTTAAAAGGAGGATGTTGAAAGGTTTTGACAACCGTCGGGTGTTCAAAATTGTCCTCGACGAACCCACCTTTATGCTGACCGTCCATGATGCAACCTCCGTCGATGACTTATCCGTAAGCCTCGAATTTCAGATAAGGGTTCAAAACTTGGAAAGGAATTGAGCACACTGTTCGCTTGAAAAAAGATGTAAGCATGACCTTGTCATCGGCTAAAAAGTGGGAACTCTTTACATCTTTTTTGTGTTTGAACGTGACAAACTAAGATATGTTGAGCCGAAAAGCAAGCCTAAAAAACGATGTGTCTGCCTTTTAATAATCCTATCGGGCGCAGTCCAAAATTCGTTGTGGCGCCAACCAATTCAGCTTCATGCAGCGAGACAAACTGACAGAGCGCACTTAACTAATGTCTTGACGATCCGGCTGCAGAGGTTTGCGAGACCGGAACTTTTTCCTTGCTCTGAATCGTTAATGAGCCTGCTAACATCGCCGTGATACAGAATCGCTGCAGGGACTTGTTTAAGAAACTCAGTAAGACCTCCCAAACGGTTCACCGGGTAATCGAAGCTCATCACATTTTCAGCGTTAAAAATTTCTTTGCTCACAAGCAGCAGAGTTTCCGTCGTATTCTGTTCCGGAATGATTGCGCTCACATCATTTTTCAACTTTATCTGGAATTGAGAGCCCTGTGCCGCGCTGACGCCATGCACCGTATTCTCGATAACGTCAAAAATGTGCTGCGAATCGGAATCCTCCAGGTTCTGAAAAGAGCCGGTCAATTCGATTCCATCCGAACCGGAATTCAACATGTTCACGGATGAAAAGGAAATGACAGACGGGATGAGGGGATCGATTCTCCTATTGAGAGCTTGCCTTAAAGAAATGACTGTTTGAGCAGCGACGAGAATATTTTGAGTACGAGCGAGATCCGAAGATTTTCCGTTATTTTGAAAAATCCGCAGCGTGAAACTACTTTTGGATGGGATGAGCGGGCCAGCCTGCACACCGATTTGATCGTCAGCGACAGCAGTATGCTCCGTCAAGCCAAATAGAGTAGAGACGTGGTTCAGCCCCCCCTGCTGAATGACGCTCTTGGCGAAATCGGGGCTGCTATCCGTTTGAAGTATGAACCGGAAATTAAGTGGAAGCTCGTCTCGCAGGGATTGCAGAATTTTGGATGAGGCCAAAAAAGTGGTCGACTGGAGCGCCAAGCTGTTTGAAACCGGATGACCGTTGGGAGCGAAAATGAACGCCATAACGGTTTGTGACGGAGAGTTGCTTTTAATATCGACAACCATTCCTCGCGAAGAACACGTTTCCGGTTGCAGCTCGATTGCGGTTAAATATTTTTGGGAATAATCCTGGATTGGTTGGGACGTTCTGACTGACTTGAGAATGCTCGAGACATCATGTTCCGAAGAATTCAATAAAGTCTCAATCCGTGAGGTCAAATTCGAAGCAAGCATATGATTGGACAATATGAAGTTAATATTCTATTATTTTGTTTTTTTACAAAAGAATTTATTGATGATTTAAGACAAAAGATACCTCTTTCAGGATTTTAGGAAGGTATTCCTGTATGGTTCCGCGAATAACAGCACCTGCAGCATAGAGATGTCCGCCGCCGCCGAATTTTTTTGCGATACTATTGATGATGACATTGCCGCCGGAACGCAGGCTTATTTTTATCAGGGAATCATCGAGCTCGACAAAAATGATACTGACTTCAACGCCATCGATCACACGAGGATAATCCGCAAAACCTTCTGTATCATGGGGTTTCGCGCCCATTTTTTTAAGCAGACGTTGTGTAACCTGTACCACCGCGACTTTACCATTCTCTTCGACCTGCAAATAACGCATGGCATGTCCGAACAATCTTATTTTGTTTACAGATTGATGTTCATAAACCTTTTCATACAATTTTTGCGGGTTCATTCCACACTCCACCAGTTCTGCAGAGATTTTGAATGCCCGTGAATTGGTATTCGAAAATTTGAAAGAGCCGGTATCCGTCATGATACAAGTATACAACGCTTCAGCTATTTTAGGGGAGATTTGACCTTCGCAAAACTTAATCAAATCGTACACGATCTCGCCGGTCGAACAAGCTTTTTTATCCACAAGTTTTAAATCGCCAAAACTTTCTTGAGTCGGATGGTGATCCACACAAATTTTTCGAGTTTGGAGATTTCTTATATCCTCCCCAACCCGGCGCAAACGGTTCCAATCGCTGATATCCAGGATCAGGATATAGTCGGCGGTGTGGAGGATTTCCTTATGCAACCCGGGATCGTAAACCTCCATGTGCTCATCCGGGTCCAGAAACTTGTAATTCTCCGGAACCGGACTGCTGTTATAAATGAAAACATCCTTGTTGAGATCGTTTAGAAAGGATGCGAGCGCCGCTTGTGCGCCAAGTCCATCTCCGTCGGGGTTAACATGTGTCGTTAAAACAAAACGTTGTCCCCGGTTAATACAGTCCCTAACCCTTTCTAAAGATATCCTATCTATCATAGATGCGTTACCACCTCTCTATTTGATGATTCTGTTGATTTATAACTCTGTCAGGGTTAGAGTCTTACAAAAATGTCTGTATATAGTGTTCATGAAAATGTATCATCTTTATATAGCACATATCATTAACCCTGACAGAGTTTTTCAACAACGTCATTGATTATAAACCTTCGTCAGAACTGAATAAATGTTTTCCCAAACCCGATATTGCCGTTTCGATCTTCGGCCTTAATGACAATTGTATTGGAACCCTCGACCAGAGAGCTCACTTCGATTTCAAATTTTTCAACTTTTGAATCACAGATTCCGTCAACAGGAAAGATGAGTTTCCAATTATCCGCATTAAAACCGTACTCGACCTTGCGCACGCTCGTCAACGCGTCCTTGACAACAAATGCGATCTTTACACTTTTATTTTGTGAGCGATAGGTGATCTCTGAGACCTGTGGGCCGGTGTTGTCCACTTTGAACGGTTGGCTGATTTTCTCAGATGTCAGCACCGTCTCCGGAGGATTCGATACGTCGTCCGCAGCAACAACCTTGATGAAATACCGTCCATCGGGAAGTAGTTCACTGTCCCATGAATACAAACTGCCGTGAAAATTTTGGACTAAAGATTTCCAGCTATTTTCATCGGAACCTTTATAAAACAAATCAAATTCTAAATCATCTTGATTTCCGTCGTTTGCCTGCCAGCTTACAGTTCGAGCGCCCTTACGAAATATTTTACGACCGGGACGATTGTTCTCCATACCGCCATTTTTCGACAAAGAATTCTTGCTTAGATGATTTTCAACGGCTTGCTTCACAGACTCAGGATAATAATCCCCCGGTTTGTGAACGGTTATTTTACGGATCTCCGGGGCCAGGTTCTTCTGCAAATAGGAAAAAGAAACTTCCTTTAAGACCGCGGAGTTTTGGCTTTTTTTTGTAGTAAATTCAGCTTTATACTGCATGAATCTCGCAGGAGGGCTGGGAATTTCCTGACCGTTTTGATGGGTTAACGGGGCCGACCAGCCGCTCCAAGATTTACCAGGCTTCTCCGTATTACCGGAGCGTGTATGAAAAACCAACTGCGTTCCGGCCGGCGATTCAGCTTCCCAATCAATCGCCCCCCAGTGAGCCGTTACCGAAGCATCGATCACGTCGGAAACATATTCGCCCTTCTTGTAAAAATGTTCGGACAGGGCATATACTTTTCCGGTATTGGATGTGCAGACAACGATGCGATTATCCGCATTTGTCACCAATTCCGTCACTTGTAACTCTTCCAGCTCATTTAGGAGGGTCACATCGCCCACAGGCGTTACAGAGTAAAGCCGCCCGGGCTCCCCGGCGCCGGCAATGATGTTCCCGCTTTTGTCTATGGTTAAAGCAAAAATGCGGTCCTGACGCGGCGTCCAGATCTTGCGCACCGTCCCGTCGCTATCGATACGATATAATTCGCTGTTTTTCTTTCCGCCTCGAGGCGGCCTGCTCGCTGAAATACTTTGTACCGGAAGCTCCAAAACGTCCTCGTCCTTCTCCGCGCGTTCGATATTCTGCGGATTCGTCTGCGACGGCGGCGCGGTCTGAACACCCCTTTGAACAGAAGACTCACCGGCAACTGCAAAATAAATTCGGTCTTTGTCATCCTGGACGATGGCGGACATTTCAACCAGCGGCGAGTCATAAAGCACAAAAGCCCGTCCTTGCGCGTTAACACGCAACACCAGTCCTTGGTTGGATGTGCCGGCGACGATACTCCCGTCATTATCAAATATCATTTTTCGAATATGGGCGTCATCGCTTTCATAAAACAACTCGGCTTTACCGCTGCGATCTACTTTATAGATATTCCCTTTCTCGCCTGTAGCCACATACAGATTGTTCTGCTTGTCTACGAGCATAGACCAGATGTAAATTTCTTCCGGATCAAAAAAAACGCTGTTTTCAGAGTCACCCTTTCCATTCGCGGAAACCTTGATGATCTCTCCGTCTGGGGAGGTTGCGACAAACAGGGCGCCTTGGCCATCAACGGCTAACGCATAAATCTGTTTTTCTCCAGGCTCGAAATACGTGGACACTTTTTGATCCGGGTCGATTTTGAAGACCTTACTCTCGTTACCGCCAGCAATAAAAAAGTTTCCCTGGTTATCGGAGACAGCAGACCAGACATTCGGCATATCCATTTTATAAAGTTCTTGCATTTCAGGTGAAAGTTGAATTTCGCCGTAACCGTTGATCGAAACACCTTTTGTTTTACCTCTTTCAAAATCCTGCTGGGTTTTGAAAGTTACAAGCTTGGGTGTTGAAGCAAATAATAATGAAATTACAAACAACAGAAGTGTATTGGTGAGAAATAATTTATATTGGAAACGTGTCATGATCACTCATTATCCTTTGGTTTGACCCTTAACCAGATCGTGCGCCCCCCGGAAATGGCATAATCGACAGGGACACTTTCTTCTTTCAGTACCCGGTAACGCAAAGCAATGACATTGCCCGTCGATTTTTGGGAATTCATAATTGTTAAGATGGATGGAGGAAGGCCCGGCAGCGCTTCGCCTTGTACCAACACACCTTTGTCGCGACGCTTAATTTGAAAAAACAAGAAGTTGTTTTTTCGCCGCTTTTCAAGCAGCTCGACAAGCTGCTTAAATTTTTTCGGTCTATATTTCTGCGGCGAGGTGCGCACTTCCAGTTGAGTAAGTAAGCTGCCGCTGCCGACGTAAAGAGCAATCCGGCGCGCCTCAATCTCGTCCGGTATGGTCAGGGTGTGTCGCACGATATGCTTCTGACCTTGAAACTCCTTTATCTGTACGGCAATACGTATCTCATCTCCGGGAGAGACGGTCGTTTTGCTGACTTCAATACTTAGAACCTGGCCAATGAAACTCTTATGCCGGACCTCGAAATTCAAATCCACCCTTTCGATTTTGGGAATTTCGAAATTGTTCGATAAAATCGCTCCAACCGTCGCGGCAATTTCGCCGCTTGCTAAAGAGGCATCGGAGGTAAAAGACATCGCGCTGCCAGCATAATAATTTTGTAAATGAATCGGATCATGCCCTTCTAATTTAATTTCACCGTCGAGTTTTAAAGTTTGGTTGCCTCTCGAAAGTCGCGCCGATTCAATCGCGCTATTAAGGACAATGGTAAAAACAAGCGGCGTTAACGAGTGGAGGCTGCGGTCTTCAGCAATGCGAAAATTGAATTCCGATTCGTCCTGAAAGTGAGAACGAAAAGTTAAGTGGAAAGGAATCATGTGCGCTTCTTCGCCGGACACACCCATCACACCGGTGGAACGATCCTGGTGCAAGGTCCCGACAATTTCTGTCAGAGCCGACATCTTAAACGAAGACATGAAACTCGACAAGGTCGTGAGTATTTTCGTTTTTGCCATGGGCAGGGTGACCGCGCCAAAATTAAGAAAGGGGTGTCCAAATCCGAAAACGTGATCCCCGTCGCGGTAGGTGACTGTGCCCGTTGCCTGCAACCCGATATCCCCATCCACGATGACTACGGAAAAAGCGGCGCCGGGCTCCAAAGGCGCGTCAGACATTGGCAAACTTGTTGAAAAGGAGCCGCCGGAATGGATGACTTTGAATCCGAGACCGCCAAACATTCTTTCAGACAGGGCCAAGCTCGCCCCTTGAAAACCGGAGAACAACAGCGGTGTTTCTAACGGGTAGAATTGTGTCGTCACGCTCCTGTTGGAACGCAGGGTTTCGAAATGCGGGGGAATGAACACATCCCAGTCAAATTTCTGCGCCCCGACGGCCACCTCTAAATAATTGTGGTTAAAACCTTGCCGGATAGCGAGCTCTTGGGAGCGGACTCTCTCGCGATCGAGGATTTCACGCATCTGTTCGATGGGCGTCACGCCGGCGATAGGCTCTTTTGAAAACAGTCCAAAACTAAACGCCAACGCTCCGATCAACTTACCGTCGATGTACATGGGACTGCCACTCATTCCGGCAACCACTCCCGTATGTTCGACTTTTTCGCCAAGCAGTCTCACCAGAATCAAGTCGCGTTTGGCGCGAAAATTCGGCATGATATCGAGCACCTCGAATTGGAATTCCTCGATTTCCATGCCCGTAAAAACGGTCTTGCCGAAACCACGCATCCCAGTTTGAATTTGACTCACAGGCAAAACTTCCTCTTGTGTCAAACCCATTGCGGTCGTAGCTATGCAAACAAAAAAAACAAATATTTTGACGACTCTTATCATTCTCTACTCTTATTTTTGACAATTCACATTTTACAATTTTTTTTATAGATTTACAAGAAAAATAATTGTCACTTTGTAATCGGCCAGTTAGG
>JBHHWX010000223.1:0-9399 GCA_046756745.1 bacterium
ATGATAATTATTTACAGTTGGTTAAGGCAATTCCGCGAAGTGAGAAATGTTAGTTGTAATTAACGATAGAGGAGTGGGTCGATCCGGAAGGTCACGGTGATTTATCGGCTTTGAAGTGAGTTTAATTCTCTCCAAATTTCTTCTTTAACTTTTGAATCTCTGCGGCCTCGCCAATAATGGTCAGACGGTCTTTTTCTTTGAGAACCGTTCTCCCTCTGGGAATCACAATTTCGCCTGTGCGGTGAATGATCGCAATGAGGCTGCCGGATGGCATTTTCAAGTCACGAACAGCACACCCGACCATGGAGGCGGTTTTCGCGTCAGAATGAACCGTCACATAAAACAAACGCTCATCTTGGTGAAGAATCTTTTTTATTTCATGCTCGTTTTTACAAGCCAACCAGTAGCGTAAAAATCGATTATCCGCTGCAAGTTCGGCGATCTGTGCAAGCAGTCTCAAATGTTGGCTTGCATCTTCTTCCGAGCTGATAAGAAAGAAAAAAGCATAAACCGGTTTATCCGAGGTATGTTCGCCTAAAAATCCTTTATCCACTTCCACAAAGACGCCGTGTCTTGAGCGAACCATTACTAATTCCGGATGTTTGATTTTGGGCATGCGCAAGTGTGGCAGGGCGACCCCGTGGGAAACCGGGGTGGCCCCGACGCGCGTCCCTTGCATGAATCCCTCGATCAACTTTTCCCCGGAAAGATTCAATCGTTGTGAAAGGAGGCTGCTTGCTTCTGCAACAATATCTTCAAATCGAACTTCGCCCTCAATATCGACAAAGCTTGCACGGGCGATAACAACATCAAAAGGGTCTTTGTCGCGTAAACCTTTTTCTTGCAAAATACCTCTCAATTCTACATCCAGGCGATGATCTTGCCGCTCACCCAGCCTGGCAAAAATATGATAGATTGCCCCCTCACGTTTCACTTTTTTTCTTGCATAGAAATAATACCAACAAACAGCGGCTACGGCGAGAGCCAAAGTAAAAAAGAGGGGTCCTTTACCCATTTCAAAGATAAGAAAAAGAGGCGCGACAATGCCGATGATTTGCATCCACGGATACCAGGGCGAGCGGTAACCCGGATCATAGGACGCGAGCCGGCTTTCCCGCATGATGATAACGGCCAGGCAGCTCAGAGCAAACAGCATCAGTTGAAATGCGCTGGCCAGTTTGGCGATCTTCGTCGCATCGAATAGGATTAAAGCAAGAATGATCAAGCCCACTGTTGTATAAATCGCAATTCGAGGCGTCCTGTGTTTCGTCAAGATACGAAAGAAGCGCGGTAATAGATGATCGCGGCTCATGGCAAGAGGGTAGCGGGAAGCGCTGAGTATCGCCGCATTAGAGACGGAAAAAAAAGCAATGACCGCCGCAACGGTCATCACTATTGCGCCCCATTTTCCGGCGAGTCTTTCCGCGGTAGAAGCAACCGGGGTGATATCGTGGTAAAAATCGTGCGGCGGCAGCACTCCGGCCATGACCCAGGTGCCGACTCCGTAAATCAGAATTGCGGTCACCAAAGCCAGCATCATGCCAAGCGGAAGATTTTTTTCCGGATTCTTGACTTCCTCCGACACACTGGCGATGTTGGTCAGCCCAACATAGCTGATGTATACCAAGCCGGCTGTCGCATAGATGGAATCAAAGCCTTGCGCGAAGTAGCCGGAGAAGTGCGGCATTTTTAGGGCGAAGAGACCACGGAAGCAAAATCCCAAAACACTGATCAGCAGGCCGACAACCAGCAATACCTGAAATTTGCCCGTCTTCTTGGCGCCCAATAAATTCAGCATCCCGAAAATAAGGGCCAGCGCGATCGCCAAGGGTATCAATGGCAGCTCAGGGAAGAATAATTCGACGTAGGCTCCCATACCTATCAGAGCAAAAGCTGTTTTCAAGATGAGCGCCAACCAGGTACCCAATCCGCTAATGGTGCCCCAAAGCGGCCCCATACTTCGATCTACATAATAGTAAATCCCTCCTGAACGGGGCATGGCTGTAGACAGCTCAGCCATGCTGAAAACCGCCGGAATCAGATGCAGTGCGGCAATCAGGTAGCTCAACGTGACCGCCGGCCCCGCTTGCGCCGCTGCTAAGCCGGGAAGCAAGAAAAAGCCGGAGCTCAGGGTTGCACCTGTGGCCAAAGCATAGACGTTAAACAGAGAGAGCTCTTTCTTCAGACGTTTGGATTTATGGAGAATGGCCATGAGAGATATTCATTGTTTGATTTCACCATTTATAATGAAATGTATCACTTAGTTATTGACCGAAAACTCGAAAAATGTGCGATTTAAAAACCTCTTCGCGAAGGCGTCCCGCCGAGCAAAGCTGCTGTGCAAAAATAACTTGGTTTTCGGTTTAATCTAAACGCAGAGTTGCAGAGCACGCAGAGAGTAAACGGCAAAAAAGCTAGAAATGATCCAACACGATCTATGACCGTGTATCGTGAACTATTCTTTAATTTTTTATACAAAGTGAAAACCCTCTGCGAACTTTGTATCTTTGCGTTAAGAAATCGGTTAGGCCCGGGACTGACGATGTTAACCTTGCCAGATAAAATTACCAACTGAATTTTGCACATCCGCTTAGTTGAACATCTCTTTCAGCCTGGTATGACCGCTTTTGCTCACTGGCAAGGTTTTTCCGTTTGCGAGCAAAACACGGTAGGATTCTTTTGCGAAGAGCTCAATTTTTTTGATCAAAGAAATCTTAACTATATAGGAACGGTGGATTCTGACAAATTCTTTCGGATCCAGGTGCTCCTCAAAAAACTTCATGGTTTTCTGTTTTAAGAACGGACCCTCTTTTGTATTCAGCATAACATAATCATCCTGCGCCTCCAGAAACAACACTTTTTCAATGGGAATAATGTAAATATGGGATCCGGATTTCACCACGATCCGTTCGAGATATTCGACCAGTGAGTGGTGATGGGCAATGAGGCCGGCTATCCTTTTACGATTGGAATCGCGATCCTGAAGTTTCGCCAAAGCCTTTTCGACGGCTTCACGAAATCGATCCTGCGAATACGGTTTAAGCAAATAATCCACAGCGTTGACTTCAAATGCCTTTAGGGCATACTGGTCGAAAGCTGTGCTGAAGATGATCACCGGAAGATCCTCCATGAGCTCCAGCATCTCGAAGCCGGTCAGCTTCGGCATTTGAACGTCCAAGAATACCACGTCCGGGGTCAGCTCGTGCAGAACTTTGATCCCCTCGAAGCCGTTGCTGCACTCGGCCACAACATTGAACCGAGCATCCTTCTGTAAATAGTGTTTGATAAGATCCCTGGCCGGGGCTTCATCATCGATCACCACGACTTTGTAATTTTTTGACATAACTCTCTCAGCTTACCGGAATTAACAGGGTGACTTTGAAGACCGTTGCATTTTTACGAACGTCCAACAGATTTTTCTGGTTGTAAAGCATTTCAAGCCGGCTACGGATATTTTCCAAACCGATACCCTCTCCTTTTTTGGTCACGGCTTCGGCGTCAAAATTGTTCTCAACAGTGACCTTCAAATAATCTCCAAACGGAGCGCACGACAGTTTGATATATATTTTTTCCAAACTTTCGTACACCCCATACTTAATCGCGTTTTCAAATAAGGGCTGCAGGATCATGCTGGGCACAGCCGCTTCGAGGCATCCGTTTTGCACCTCCTCTTCAAATTCGATTTTATCGCCAAACCGGACTTTTTCGATATCCAAGTACAGTCTCACCGAATACAGCTCTTCCTGTAATTGAGTCAGTTGTTTTTCATTTTTAGAAAGCGTGTAACGCAAATAATCGGCAAGTTTGACGGTCATCTCTCCGGCCTTTTGGGGATTGGACAGGGTCAACGAGTTGATCGAGTTGAGACTGTTAAAAATGAAATGCGGATTGATCTGGAATTTTAAAGACTTGAGCTCGGCTTTATGAACCAACGCCAGCAATTCCGACTCTTTGAACTGCTGTTTTCGAACGTTCTCCGAATAGATATAGAGATAATAAAATGCGGCTATGACAAAGTAAAACAAAATGCCGACTAAAAATCGCCAGGGCATTGAGTTGGTCAAGAAAACTTCGTAACGTTCCGAAGCCGTCACAATGTGGCTCATGACGAAATGAGATAAGCCCAACCAAATAGCCGTCACGAGGACCGATGCGAAAAAATGATTCGCCGCCGCTTTTACGAGTCTGTCCCGTTCTAAGACGATATACCGGCATGGATACCAAAAACTAATTGCGAAAGCGGCGAAAAAGGCGTTAAAAACCAGGCCATCGAATATCAGCGAACGTCCCAAATCGTGAACCCCCAAGGTGTGCTGATTTGTGATCAACAATGTAGAGTGGATGACCGCAATAAAAAACCAGGTCAAAAAATAAAGGTACAGATATTTTAATTTTTTTAAAATTGGATGGGTCATCGATTCGAAGTTTTAAGCAGTTCTTTTCATTGTTCTAGCGACGGTATCGGTTTTTAGAGTGGGCTGATTGTTGAATCGTTCATCAGGGCTAACAGTGGAACCATAGTAACAGTTCACCCGCCTTTTTCGGACGCTGATTTTCACTGATTTCCGCAGATTAAAAAGAAGAACATGGATTTTTGAACGCAGTTTAATATCAAACAATGCTTGATGAAACAAGTCGTAAAAAATTTATCAAGAAATCAGCGATTATCAGCGTTCCTCAGCGTCCAAAGTTTTACTCGGTGAACTGTTACTAACAATAGAACAATCTGTTTCTCCTTCTGCTTGCGGCGCCACCGGTTCTAAGTATTCTTGATTTCCAAACCGCCAAAGATGACCAAACCTTTGATCACTAAGGTCTTGTCAGGTCCGGTTCCCTCGGTAGGTGTTTTGCGCCGTGCGTCCTCAAATGCTCCGAACAAGGGAAAGCCTTTGATCTCGACGTTCCAGTCGCTGGGCACCATCAGCTCGGTGCCGCCGCACAATGTGAAAACATCGATAACGTTTCTTCCCCGGGAGAGCTTCGCGCCGTCAAAGTCCAATTCGGTACCCCCGCAAATCGTCGTGATGCTCCCGCCTTCGAAATTGTCTGCAACGATCTTCTTTTCGTTGCCGGCGAATACCGTAACCACATCAATGCGATTTTCAGAACTTGCAATGGAACCCGCATCTGAACTTGCGTCTGAACTCTCCTGTGTGTTCTCGCGTGATCTCCGGTAAATAATCGAAAGACCGATCAATATGAGTACGACCGGCCAAAACTGCCAGATGGTATGCCAATCAAAGATGTCCAGCTCAAGGAGCAAAAAGAGCACTCCAAAACCGATAAAGAATGACGCCGATGTTTTATCTTGGTGATTTGAGCTTTTCAATTTCAATAAACCGATAGCGACAAATATCAAAGGCCAATAGTCCCACACGTGGCCAATATCGAGGATATATAAATTATCCAGTAAAAATAAAAATCCGATGGCGATCAACCCGATGGCGACCCAGAGATTCGCGCTATGGCTGTTCTGCTTATCGTGCATTGTGTTCTCCAGAATTATCCTTGCTATCAGTCGTTATACTTTTTTTGCGACGCTCTCTAATCGACTAAGCTGCGAAGTTCATCGAACAGGTTACCAAGAGAGTGAGTAACCGTCACCCACCAGCTTTGCAACATATCCGGCTCGATAATGTTCTCTTCAAATAATTGAAAGAGAACGCCCAAAAGCATCAATACGGCCGCGAGGACGATCTCTTTTGATTTAAGAAACAAAAAAGCGCTTGACATCTTCTCTCCAATCATTTTGCAGCTCACCTATTTTTTTCTGCTCCAAGATACGGAACCGATAAAAAAAAAGACACATGAAATCGGTGAATGCCGGAAAAGTATCGGTGAATGGAGAGCTCTGGTAACTATCTAACGAAGCTTCGCCTCAAACCCCGCGGGATAAATTGGACTTATTCAGGTTTCCCTTCATATCATCTGAACAGGAAAAAATGTAAATTAAAATTTCCACAAAAGTATCCGACGGGGAAGACCGACGATGTTTTATCTCCAACGGATAGAAAAACCCAACGGATTTTTTAGGATTTCAAACAACAGATTTCTGACCCCGACAAAAAACGTCGGGGTGAGAAATGACGATGAGCGTCCGACTGAAAAAAGAGCAAAAAACAGAACACCGATGACACGGATTTAACAGATTTGTACGGATTTTGCTTTTTACCCAAAACCAGATCCGTGGCAATCCATTCTATCCGTTAAATCCGTGTTCTATTCATGTGAGGAGGCAGGCTCATCCAGATCGCTTGACCCGGAAGCTCTGTTCCTTCTTGCGCTTTTTGGAGCGTTTGCCGTGTTCTTTTTTTTGCTTAAGCTTGCTTTTTTTTTCAGCACCCGCTGGCGCCCTGGATTCTTCCAGTCTGGAAATTTGTAATTTCTGACCGGCGACCCATACTTTTTTGAGTATCCGGAAGATATCCCGTGGCATGCCTTCCGGCAGGTCAACCGTACTAAAGTCCTCATATATATGGATCCGGCCGATATAGGCGCTATCGATGCCGGCCTCATTTGCGATAGCGCCGACAATATTACCTGGTTTGACGCCGTGGCTATGGCCGACCGCTATTCGGAAACGCTCCATCCCTTCTTCCGGCTCGGACACTGTCTTGTCCCGAGTAAAGGTTGTTTTTTCCTTCTGGCGGGGACTCTCTTTGGGTTCCTTTTTCGTTTTTTGGGGCTTATTGGCCAGCAAGAGCGGCTCGTCGCCCTGAGCCAGCTTGGCTAAGGCGGCGGCAATATCGAGCGACGGTACGTTATGTTCCTGGCGATATTGTTCCATCAATTTACGAAAGAACTCTAACCCTTCCGCAGCTAAGGTGTCGGTGATCCGTTGTTTGAAGCGGGCAATACGTTGGTCGTTGATTGCTTCTGTCGAAGGCAGATGCATCATTTCAATCTTCTGTTTTGTCGCCCGCTCAATCGTAGCCAGCATCCGTCTTTCCCGTGGAGCAACAAACAGAATGGCTTCTCCACTGCGGCCCATCCTGCCGGTGCGGCCAACGCGGTGAATATACGCCTCGGTGTCGTAAGGGATATCGTAATTGATGACGTGGCTGATGCAATCAACATCCAACCCCCGGGCCGCGACGTCGGTTGCGACCAAAACATCGAGTTTCCCGGTTCGCAGGCGCTCAACGGTTCGTTCGCGTTGACTCTGCGGGATTTCCCCGTTTAACGCTGCCGTTGCAAAACCTCTGGCTTTCAGCTTTTCCGCCAGCCCAACGGTCGCAGTTCGGGTTCGCACAAAGACCAGCATGGCATCAAACGGTTCGGCCTCCAGTATCCGGGTTAAGGCGTCGAGTTTATGCACCCCGCTCACCATCCAATAACGTTGGTGAATGGACTCCGCTGTGGTCGTACGGACCTTTATGGTGACCTCTGCCGGATCGGTTAGATATTGTTGGGCAATTCGCCGGATGGCAACGGGTAACGTTGCGGAAAACAGCGCTATTTGGCGTTGTGGAGGCGTTTGCTCGAGAATCCATTTCACATCGTTAATGAAGCCCATTCGCAGCATCTCATCCGCCTCATCCAGAACCAGGCAACTGAGCGCATCCAAGTTGAGCGTTCCACGCTTCATGTGGTCCATGAGCCGTCCGGGTGTTCCGACAACCACGTGTACGCCGTGCTTTAACTGTCGAAGCTGACCTCCGTAGCCTTGACCGCCATAGATGGGTAACACGTGAAATCCTTTCATCCGGGCCGCATATCGCTGGAAGGCTTCCGCTACCTGAAGCGCCAGCTCACGTGTGGGAGTCAAAACCAACACCTGTGGTTTTAGTCTTTTGAGATCGAGCCGGGATAATAACGGTAGTGCAAAAGCAGCCGTCTTACCGGTGCCGGTTTGGGCCTGTCCCAGGAGATCTCTCCCGGCCAATACGTGTGGAATGGTTTGTTCTTGAATCGGGGTCGGCGTTTCGTAACCGACATCATCAAGCGCCTTGAGAACCGGCTCGATCAAAGCCAAGTCGCGAAACCCCGTCGGTGAAGCACAATCAGTAGGCATAAAGGTTCCTCGCAGAATAACGATAAAGATTTGGTTCGACAACGTGTGAAATCAAAGTGTCTGTCTCTTTCCTTCCGTTCTTAAATAGTGCTTTACCGAAAACTCTCTAATATGCTCACGCACCTGTCCCCGGGTGCGATTAGCGCCTTGTAAAAACAATAGATTACGACGTCCCGAGGACGGGGCGTAGAGCTTATCTCCGAGTTTTCGTTCAAACTAAATAGGTTTCATCTGTCAAAAAATTGCCGGGCAAGCCTTCCGGAGACTCGAGCTAAAAACTGAAGCCCGCCATGAGTTGAATGCCTCTGTTTTTGATTTCATCTCCGAGGCCTAGAGACTCCTCCCTAAAACCAATCTTACCCCCTTGGTGAACATTGAGAATGCTTAGGGCATAGCGTCCCTCGATAAAAAAAAGATACTTGCTGACTGGGAAACTCAATCCTCCGCCTATACCGACTCCAATGTCGAAAAGGTTGATTGCGGTTTCAATGTCCGTGATATTTTCAGAATCTTGTCCCCGGATTTCCCGTTCTGAGCTGACGTTAAATCCGAATGATGGCCCAAACAAACCATAAGGTCGAACCGGGCCGGAACCTGAACCGATTTTTAGGAACACCGGTACCTCAAAATAGGTTATCTTAAAAATAATTTCTGCTGCGTCTAGTTGAGGATCATTGCTGACGTCTTGTTTGGCTCCTTTTTGTATGTAAAATGGCGCCAAACGTACGGTAGCAGTTTTCGTAAGCACAAAGTCAAAGATACCCCCTATTCCAAACCCAGTACGCGTTTTGAGATCGATCTCCTCGTCGCCTAAATGGAAACGAGCAAGGTTGACTCCCACGACGACACCCAGCCTCTTCTGAGCGATTGCGTGCTGTGCCATTAACAGCACCAAAACCAATACCAACAGGCTCTTTGTTTTCATACCTTCCCTCATTTATTCAATTCATGTTTGATCAGGCGTGTTGGAAATCGTATCCTACCGTCTCTCACCGAACCGAAAACGTCGAGCAGCTTTTTCGATAAGGCGGCGCAGCTCTTTGATCGGCTCTGAGTGGTCATCTACTTGCAACCGCAGAACAACATCATTGTTCAACCAGACACCGCCATCCTCTTTCACAATGAGGATGGCTGCAGACTGCATGCCCCGTTTATCCCCACCCGCGGCTTGGCCCGCTTCAAGCGCCGCCAGAAGTCGAAACGAGAGATGTCCTTCCGTGTTTTCAAAGGCCGTGACCATTTCATCAACAACAGCCTCTCCTGCGAGAATATTACCCTGAGCAGTAACGTATTTGCCCCCTTTGTGACCCGCCCAGGCTGAGGCCTTCGTGCCGGTGAACGCTTTGTATTCACCTTTTGTATTCATGACCGCAAATTGGCGCCCG
>JBHHWX010000224.1:0-9376 GCA_046756745.1 bacterium
CCACCAGCAGGAATCGAACCCGCGACATCCTCATTACAAGTGAGGTGCTCTACCGACTGAGCTATGGTGGCATAAATTTCAGAAATTCAATATCTTATCGTAACGGGAGCTAAGCCCAGGCTATGATTAAATACAGCCTTATAATATATAAATTTAAGTTAAATTGTCAAGAGTTTTTTAAAAACAAACAAAATCAGTTAAATCTCCAGGTTGTTTCATTCCCCGCGTCCTCTAAAACAATGCCTTGCTTGCCGAGTTCATTTCGTATTTTGTCAGCCAAATCCCAAAGTTTTTTACTACGCAAATCATTTCGGACTTCAATTAATAATCCGGTAAGAGAGCTCACTAAATTCGAATCGATTCCGGAATCTTGTGTTTGAAGAATTCCAAAAATGGCTCTGAAATCTTCAACATCACCGCGAATCCTTTTCAGAAGCTTTCCCTCTGCAACCGTGAGCTCTTCCTTCGAGAAAAGTTTATTCGCTTCCCTCACAAAATCAAAAAGCTGCGATAGCGCCCCTGGGGTATTAAAATCATCTTTCATCGATGCAACGAATTCGTTTTTAAATTTTTCGAAAGGCTGCGCCAGCTCAGGTTCCACAACAGGAAGCTGGGTGCGTTCACTATCGAAATCCGGTGTCGCTGCTTTTAGCTTTTCATAAAAAATGCTCAAACGACTATGAGCCCTTTTAGCCGTTTCAAAACCTTGATCAGTGAGGTCGATCGGGCTGCGATAATGCTTTTGCAAAAAGAACAAGCGCAGAGCTTCGCTTGGAATTGTTTGCAAAGCCTCTCTCACAGTGCTAAAATTCCCCAAAGATTTGGACATCTTATGACCTTCAATTTGAAGAAATCCATTGTGAAGCCAATACTTTACGAAAGGCTGCTCAGTAGCGCCCTCACTCTGAGCAATTTCGTTTTCATGGTGGGGAAAGACTAAATCGACGCCGCCTACATGAATATCGAAACTGGCGCCTAAATATTTCATGGACATGGCGGAGCACTCTAGGTGCCAGCCCGGACGACCCAATCCCCAGGGACTCTCCCACGCCGGCTCCCTAGGCTTCTGAGCTTTCCAAAGGACAAAATCAAGTGGATTTCTTTTCTTCTTGTCAATGGCAACGCGAGTTCCAGAGATGAGCTCATCGATTTTCTTTCCGGATAAGTTTCCGTAACGCTCGAATTTCGCGACATCATAATAGACGTCGCCACCGGAGACATACGCTTTGTCCTTTTTGATTAACTCTCGAATGAGCTCAATCATTTCCGGAACGTGTTCCGTAGCTTTGGGAAAAACATCAGCCGGCTCGACACCGAGGGCATCTAAATCTTCAAAAAAAGCCTGAGCATATTTTTCTGAAATAAACTTTGTATCCGAATTGTCTTTCTGAGCGCGTTCGATAATTTTATCATCGATATCCGTCAGATTCATCACAAAAGTGACGTCATACTTTAGGTACTTAAAAAATCGGCGGATGACATCGGACACGATGAAAGCGCGGGCATTTCCAAGATGAATGTAATCATAGACTGTCGGGCCGCAGGTATAGATTTTGACTTTGCCTTCTTCTGTCGGGACAAAATCTTCTTTTGTATTGGAAAATGTGTTGTAGAGCTTCATAGACGTGATGTGTCCAATTCACTGATTTCTTTAATGGATCAAGCTTCTGACAAATCGTTCACATTTTTCTCTGCCTAAAATCTCGGCGACCATCGGCAAATCCGGACCATGCAACTTGCCGGTCAAGGCCACCCGGATGGGCATCCATAAATCTTTACCCATGATACCTGTTTCCTTTTGGACCAGCTTCATCATCTCACGAAAAATGTCCGAATTAATGGCTTCATAATTTTGAATATATCGCAGAAACGCCCAATAAATTTTCTGAGAGCTATCTTTAGATGACCAAGAGATCGCTTGACCGTCTTTGAGCTGCATATCTTCTCGATAAAAAGGCTCGGCTAATGAGGAAAATTGCGCCAAACTATCGACGCTTTCTTTTGTCAAAGAGAGTACCTTTGTTAATTTTTCTTTATTATCCACATCAATCGACGTCTTGTCTAAATATGGGAGAGCCAATTCTAACAGGGCATCCGAATCAAGATCTCGAATATAGACACTATTCATCCATTTAAACTTCGATAAATCAAAAATAGCAGGTGAAACATTCATTCTCTCGAAATTGAATTCCGAAATTAATCGGTCAACGGACAAAATCTCATCACCACTTTCTGACGACCAGCTCAACAAGCTCAAGAAATTAACAAGCGCATTGGGTAAATATCCTTGTGCACGAAATTCACTCACAGAGGTTGCGCCATGTCGTTTCGAGAGCCGGGTTCTATCTGTCCCCAATATCATTGGGATGTGACCGAACTTTGGCAGTTCCCACCCCAGCGCTTCATAAATCAAGATTTGTTTCGGGGTATTTGAAACGTGATCGTCGCCTCGGATAACGTGTGTGATGTTCATGAGTTTGTCATCCACAACCACGGCAAAATTGTAGGTTGGCAGTCCATCCTTGCGCATGATGACAAAGTCGCCGAAGTTTTCGCAGTTGAAATTGAGCGTGCCTTTGACCCTATCTTCCCATGAAACATCTCCATCTCGAACGACAAAACGCCAAACCGGCTGTTGACCTGACCGGAGAAGACTATCGCGCTCGTCTTGGGAGAGCTTCAAGCAAGTCCGATCATAATACACCTGCTCTCCTCGTATCTTTGCCGCTTCTCTTTTTTTCCCGAGCTTATCTTCGGAGCAGAAACAGGGGTAGGCTTTTTCAGTCTTAATCAAAACATCGAGCTGCTTACGATACATTTCCAGGCGCTGTGATTGTCGATAAGGCCCAAACGTTCCTCCAACGTCCGGCCCCTCATCCCAATCCAACCCCAACCAGCGCAAATCATTCAGGATCGTTTGTTCGGAGTCTTGCGTGCTCCTTTCAACATCCGTATCTTCAATTCTTAAAATAAACTGGCCGCCGTTCTGTCTGGCAAATATCCAGTTGAGCAAAGCCGTTCGAGCGTTGCCAATGTGCAAATGTCCGGTCGGACTGGGTGCAAAACGTAATCTCATAGTCGTCTTCGTGATAAAATCTTATATGAACGTGAATGAATACATACGCCGTGAGCTGTTATTTCGTGATTGACCGAAAACGTCCCTTTCTTACCCGAAGGCCTCGCTCGGCGGGGACGCCTTCGCTAAGAGGTTTAAGTCGCACTTTTAAGATGGAGATTGCTTCGCTGAGAAACGCTCGCAATGACAGCATAAAACTACGTTTTCGGTTAATCACTATTCAATAAGTACACATGCAAAAGCCGAGACGCCTTTTCCCATCCCGACAAACCCCATTTTTTCAGATGTCGTCGCTTTTACAGAAACGGTCGAATTTGAGAGTTGCAAAGATTCTGCGATATTTTCCCGCATTTGAGCGATGTATGGCGCGATCTTCGGTTTTTCAAGTACCACTGTGGAGTCAACATTGCTGATCTTAAAGCCATGTTCCTGAATCATATCTCTGATATTTTTCAATAATAATAAGCTCGAGATACCCGCATAACGCGGGTTGGTGTCCGGAAAGTGCTGCCCGAGATCTCCGAGTGCGGCGCTCCCAAGCAAAGCGTCGCCGATAGCATGACAAAGCGCATCAGCATCTGAGTGCCCTAATGCTCCTTTGTCACCCGGGATCGTCACTCCACCTAAAATGAGTTTTCGACCTTCAACAAGCTGATGAACATCGTACCCAAATCCTATACGCATTGTTTTTGTTCCGCTTCTAATATCCGTGCTGCAAGCTCAAAGTCAAACGCTTCGGTTATCTTGATATTCGTATTTTCTCCTGGCACAATTTTTACCTTGCCCCCCACCCTTTCGACTAACGCCGAATCATCTGTCGCGCTGAATGCGGCTGCCTGAGCATCGAGATAGGCTTTCTTGATAAGCTTGACATCGAATACTTGTGGGGTTTGCACGCACCAGATTCGATTTCTCGGCAAGGTTTTCTCGATAAAAGGAGACGTGCCTAATTTTACGGTGTCCTTAGGTGTGACAGCCAGTATTGCTGCGCCGGTCTCCTGTGCTGCCGCTATGGTTTCTTTTATTTTACTTTGACTCACAAAAGGCCGAACCGCATCATGAATCCCAACCAAATCCGTATTTTCACTTAAGGCCTGAATCCCGGCCCAAACAGAATCCTGACGTTCTGCTCCTCCTGTCACAAGTTTGCGTATCTTTTTAAAATCGAAACGTTTCACGATGTTCTCGGAAACGTAGCGCATCCACTCTTTGGGTAGTACGACCAAAACATCATCAACTAAGCGGCATTGTTCAAATTTATTTAACGTGTAAAAAAGAACGGGCTTGCCGGAAAGGGGTTGAAACTGTTTTGGAACATTTCCCCCAAGTCGGCGTCCCGATCCTGCCGCGACAATAATTGCAGATACGTGCAAGCGGCTTCATCCTATACAATCAACATCGCATCGCCATAGCTGTAAAAACGATATTTTTCACGAATGGCTTTGCGATAAGCTTTAAAAACAAAATCCCTGCCAGCAAAAGCACAAGTTAGCATCAATAGAGTAGAACACGGAAGATGGAAATTCGTAATTAAGGCCTTGACAATTCTAAAATCATAAGGCGGAAAAATAAATTTATCTGTCCAACCTTGAGAGGGCTTTGCCCAGCCCTCTGAGGTTACACTCGATTCAAGGGCTCGCGTCGCGCTTGTTCCAACCGCGATGACTCTCTTCCCTGCCCTTAAGCTTTCATTAATGACATCGGCTGATGTCCGGGGGATTTCATAATACTCGGAGTCCATCTTATGACGGCTGAGATCTTCAACAACCACCGGTCGAAAACTGCCTAAACCCAGGTGCAACACGATTGGGGCGATTTTCACGCCTTTTTTTTCCAATCTTCGCATCATTTCTTTTGTAAAATGCAGTCCCGCAGTCGGCGCTGCCACCGCACCCCTAACTCGCGAAAAGACCGTTTGATATCGCTCTTTATCAAGCAGTTCGGGTTCGCGATGAATATAAGGAGGAAGAGGCGATCTGCCAATTTTATCGACAATCTCAAAGAAATCCCCTTCATAGCTAAACCTCACAACCCTGCCGCCGGAAACCGTGTTGTCGATAACATCACAATACAATTTATTGTTGACAGAAAGACGGTTCCCGACCCGGACTTTTCTCGCCGGACGCACCAAAACTTCCCACAAACCGTTCTCTAACTCACGCAGTAAAAAAATTTCCACCTCGGCATCTGTCTTGTCTTTTGTTCCCATCAGTCTCGCCGGGAACACTTTTGTTTCATTTATGACCAGACAATCTCCCTTGTCAAAATAGTCTAAAATATTTCTAAATAGTTTCTGCTCAATAGATTGATTCTCGCGATTAAGAACCATCAGTTGTGATTGATCCCGCTTCTCAGCAGGGTATTGGGCCACTAATTTCTCCGGTAACTTATACTTAAAATCGGAAAGCTTCATAAAGTGCTTTGCCACCTCCTAATAAATCAATTGACTCTATTAAAATAAATTTTCCTGTATGGGACGTGTTTTTTTTATCCCAAAATGACGATATGTTAACTCTGTAACCGTACGGCCTTTCGGTGTTCGTTTTATTAAACCTTCTTGGATTAAATACGGCTCGTAAATTTCTTCTAAAGTTTCTGAATTTTCTCCCACTGCAATGGCAAGAGTATTGATGCCCACCGGACCTCCGCCAAATTTCTTGAGCAAGACATTCAAAATGCGTTTATCCATATCATCCAACCCCAGCTCGTCCACATCTAAACGGAGAAGAGAATCCATGGCAATATCACATGTAATTTTTTCGCTGCCCTCGAATTGTGCAAAGTCGCGAATTCTTCTCAAAAGCCGATTAGCGATTCTCGGCGTTCCTCTCGAACGTTTCGCTATTTCCAGTCCAGCGTCTGTTTCGATCTCGATATTCAGTATCTTTGCCGAGCGATTCACGATTTGATGAAGCTGCTCCGGATCATAAAAATCAAATCGGTTAACAACTCCAAAACGGGATCTGAGAGGAGAAGTCAACAGCCCGGCCCGGGTGGTAGCGCCCACCAAAGTAAACTTTGGAAGTTTTATTTGCACAGACCGGGCATTCACGCCCCGGTCGATGATAATATCGAGCTTATAATCCTCCATAGCAGGATACAGGTATTCTTCAACCACACGGTTCAAACGATGAATCTCGTCGATAAACAAAACATCCTGCTCCCCGAGATTGGTCAGCAGACCTGCTAAATCGGCGGCTTTTTCCAAAGCCGGGCCGGATGTGATCTTGATTTTCACTTCCAGCGCATGGGCAATGATGTTTGCCAATGTTGTTTTACCCAAACCAGGAGGCCCATAAAAAAGCACGTGATCGAGCGCTTCGCTGCGCGCCCGGGCAGCATGAATGAAAACTTTTAAGTTTTCCTTTATTTTATCCTGACCGACAAAATCCTCGATTTTGAGAGGCCGCAGAGTGTTGTCCAACTCATTCTCGCCCTCCATTCGTTCCGGTGTTGTCGGCCTTTCATTATCGAGCATTTTCGTTTCTACTTTGATTGTAAAACGCGTTTGATAAGCTCATCCAGCGTTAAATCCGGCTCTTTATTTAAAATAGCTAATACTTGACTTTGAGCCAACGCTTTAGGATAACCTAAGGCAGCCAGTGCAAGCACACCCTCCTCAAAAGTTTGGGCATCGATTGTGCTTTGGGGTAGATGTTTCGGAGTCGCGGTCTCGAGATCCATCTTTCCGAATTTATCGCGCAGTTCTGTTACCAATCTTTCGGCCGTCTTTTTACCTAAACCAGGAAGCCGGGTCAACGCCTGAACATCGGATTGTGCGATGAATCGCCGCAACTGAGTCACCGGGCATCCAGATAAAATACCCAACGCTAACTTCGGGCCAACTCCGGAAACCGTAATCAGGTTTAAAAACATCGCTTTTTCTTCTGAACTCGAGAATCCGAACAATTGCAAAAAATCCTGCCGAACATGCAGGTATGTGAGCAGCTTAGTATGGGCGCCAATTTCTTCTAATTGATCAAACGTCGTGATTGGAACCAACAATTCATATCCTACCCCGTTGACGTCAACGACGATGCGGGTCGGGGCTTTCTCTGAAATCGTACCCTCGATATGAGCTATCATAACCTCGAGCCCAAACGATGCACATGACAGACAGCCACTGCCAATGCATCAGAAGCATCTAAAGGCTCCGGAGGCTTCTCTAAATTGAGAAGTTGTTGCAGCATTCTTTGCACCTGTTCCTTAGAAGCGGCGCCATGGCCGACAATGGATTTTTTGATTTCTCTTGGCGAATATTCCGCGGTAGGGAGTTGGTGATTCACTGCTGCAAGGATGGCGACGCCGCGCGCATGCCCCATTTTCAAGGCTGTTTGGACATTTTTCCCATAGAATAAATCTTCGATAGCAAACTCGTCTGGCTTGTAGTTCTCAATCACGGCAGAAACTTTGTCGTAAATCTTTTTTAAGCGCGCTGGAAAACTTTCCTTAGCCGACAACTTCAAACAACCGAAATCTAAAACATGATAAACATGATTGTTGTTTTCGATGACACCAAACCCTAAAGCTAAAGTTCCGGGATCCACCCCAATAATTCTCATGCTACTTGATTCATCGTACTACTCTAATTCTTCGAACACAGAGGCGTCAATATCGAAATTCGAATAAACATTTTGAACATCTTCATGCTCTTCAAGAGCATCCATCAATTTCAACAATTGCTCACAGTTTTTTCCCTCAACCCTGACTGTATTTTTCGGATGCATGGTTAATCCTGAGCTTTCATAGGCGATCTGGTTGGTTTCAAGTGCATTCTTGACGTTTCCTAGATCTTCGGTCGCCATAGTGATCTCAAAAAAATCATCTTCGCTGTGAATATCCTCTGCCCCGGAATCCACCACGATCATCAACAATTCATCCTCATCCAAGTCTTGTTTTGGTAACGTAATCAAACCCTTCTTTTCAAAAATCCAAGCGACAGCTCCTGATTCCGCCATATTGCCGCCGTGTTTGCTCATGTGATGCCGGACGTCAGCCACCGTGCGCTTGCGATTATCCGTTAAAATCTCGATGTAAAGCGCGGCCCCGCCCGGACCATACCCTTCCAAAACGCCCTCCTCGTAAGTGACGCCGGACAATTCCCCCGTCCCTTTTTTAATCGCACGATCTATGTTCGCTGCCGGCATATTGGCAGACTTAGCAGCCTGAATCGCAGAGCGTAATTTCGGATTCGCCGCCTCATCGCCTCCTCCCTCACGCGCCGCTAGGGTGATCTCTTTGATGAGGCGGGTAAATATCTTCCCACGCGCTGCGTCGGCCTTCCCCTTTTTACGTTTTATGGTGCTCCATTTAGAGTGTCCGGACATAGCTCTCTCCAAAGAATAACACTAAATATAATAAATTTTTTGTGATTTTCCAAATACAAAAACGTAGTCATGATAACTGGTATGAAAAATGCAGTCCATCAGGAGGGTAAAATCTCGGATAAGATGCAAATTGGAAAAGAGAAGCTAAAAAGCTGCGTCGATAATTTTGATTAACAATCTCTATTGGAAAAGGAGAGCCTCTTTTTGAAAATCGTAAATCCTATGTTTTCAAGTCCAGGAATCTGACAAATGATATATGATTGACGATCTACGATTTACAACCAACCGCCAGCGCATATCTCATTTCGATGTTACAACCGCCCCGAAAGAGCCCGTCATCCGCGCGAAGTCGAGGACGATGCCTCGTTCCTGTTAAAACTCCTCTAACCACTTTGTGGCTTTTTTAACATCGACCTTCGTCCTCACGACCCAAGCATCGCGATAATTCTTCTTAATCGCGAGTTGCTGCAGCTTTTCCGCATCAAACCAACTGATGAAATCACCGACACGAACTTTGTAAAAAGGCGGATCGAAAACCCAGTAAACGTCTTCATCAAAACGCAGTACCGCATCTTTCTGAACATCTCGAGCTTCCTCGCGTTCTGTGGTTTGAAAAATCTGTACCCGATAACCGGTCACAACACTATCTGTAATCGCTTGGGAATTCAGAACCGTTTCATCGAAACCGCCATACATGGAGCTATTCGCTTCAAATTCAATGTCATCATCGTTGAGCGCGACAGGATCAAAATCCTCATTCATCGCTCCAAAATTTGCAACGTTTTTCGATTTGTCGGTCTTGGCAGGGGTGACGACTTTCTGCTGTGGAGCACAGGCACTCAACACAAAAAAAGTCAGCCCTAAATAGAGGAACACATTTTTTAATAAAAGGATCTTCATTCTGGACTCCTAACTTTCTTATTTAGTGTCTGAACGAAAACTCAGAAATAAGCTCTAAGCCCCGTCCTCGGGG
>JBHHWX010000225.1:0-9344 GCA_046756745.1 bacterium
TGGGTGCCGAAGTGATCCGTATCGAAAGAGTGGACGGCGGAGAAGATCGCTATTTGGCGCCGGTAGCACCGGACGGCAGCGGCGCGCTCTTCATGGCCGCGAATCGCAACAAGAAAGGCATGACCCTGAATCCCATCAAGCCGGAAGGTCGTGAGATTGTCAAAAAGCTGGTCGCCAGCGCCGATATGGTCATTGCCAATCTGCCGCTTTCTGCCCTGAAACAGATGAAGATCGATTACGATAGTCTGAAGGCGATTCGCGAGGATATAATTTTGGTGATGACGACGGCATACGGACCAGAAGGCCCTTATGCCGACAGAGTGGGATTCGACACGGTGGCCCAGGCCATGTCCGGCGCCATGCACCTGACCGGGTTTGACGGCCAACCGACCCGCGATATCGTTTTGTTTGAAGACTATGGCACAGCGCTGCTTGCCGCCTTCGGCGCCGTGTGTGCGCTGCTGGAAAGACAAAGAAGCGGTAAAGGCCAGTTGGTGGAGACTTCGCTGCTGCAAACCGGCCTGAACTACATGAACAGTCTGATAATCGAACAGCAGTTGACCGATATCATCCGAAAACAGCAGGGCAACCGCGCTTTCTGGGCGGCGCCGGCGGATACCTACCAAACATCGGATGGCTGGATTGTGGTTTCGGTCGTAGGCAATGCTTTTTTTAAACGATGGACAGAGTTGGTGGGACACCCCGAACTCTTCAATCATCCGGATTTGCAGAATGATGCCGCCCGCGCTGAGCATGTCGAGATTATCGATGAATTCATGGTACCCTGGTGCCGGCAACGCACGACCGAGCAAGCCTTGCGCGAGTTGGAGCAGGCCAGAATTTCGTGCGGGCCCGTTTATGACGTACAACAAGCGCTGGATGACCCGCAGGTGCAGGCGTGCCAATTGCTCAAAGCCGTCTCTTATCCCGGCGCTGAAAAGCCGATATTTATCGTCGAAACGCCAGTGGGGTTGTCGCAAACCCCGGGGAGTATCCGCACTGCCGCGCCAACGCTGGGACAGGACACGGTGGAGATTCTAACTGAATTGGGCTACAGCGAAGATGAGATCGAAGAGTTGCGGGGAAAGCGCGTGATATGAATGAGTTACCAGATTGGCAATAAGCAACCCCTTTCTGAAGGATTGAGATGAAAAAAGCCTACATTACCGGCGCCACCGGCTTCATCGGCGGCAGGCTGGCGCAATTACTGGTTGAAAAGAAAATGGAGGTCACCTGTCTGGTTCGGTCGCCGGAGAGGATCAAACACCTGAAGCCGCTCGGCATCAAAGTCGTCACCGGCGATATCACCGATCGCGAACGCGTCGCCGAGACCATTCAAGGCCATGATCTGGTTTTTCACATCGCGGCCTGGTACGAAATCGGCGTGCCCTCTGGTAAAGAATCTGCCATGCGGCTTACCAATGTGACCGGAACCGAAAACGTGCTAAAGGCCGCCTGCAAGAGCGGGGCGGAACGCATCGTCTATTGCAGTACGGTTGCCGCGCTCGGTTCCAGCGGCCCGCCAGATCAGATGGTCGATGAAAATCACCCGCACGATGGGCGGTTTCAGAGTTTGTATGCTAAAACCAAATGGGAAGCGCATCAGGCTGCTAAGGGTTTGATCAAAGAAGGCGCGCCTATCACCATGGTACTACCCGGCGCAGTTTACGGCCCGGGAGATACCAGTCTGATCGCTCAACAAATGCAGCTCATCGTTGAAGAAAAGGTACCGGCCATGCCCAAAGTCCCGGGAATTTATTGCTACACCCACGTCGATGATGTAGCGGCAGGACTCTTGCTGGCGGCTGAAAAGGGGCGAGCCGGCGAGGCGTACATTCTTGCCGGTCCGGCCTTGACAATGGAGGAATTTCACTGCATAGTTGCAAAACAAGCGGGAGTGAAACCCCCGAAGTTTAGCATCCCCTCCGGGATGCTGCGCATCCTGGCCTGGATTTGTGAAAACGTTCCGGGCGGCAAGATCGTGTCTGGCGGACTTCCGATGAGCCAAGAAGCCGTTGCTATGACAACCGAGGCGAACTGGGCTTTTTCTTCTCAAAAAGCTGAGAATGAGCTGGGGTGGAAAGCGCGGTCGTTTGAAGAGGGTCTGGTCGAAACGCTTGAGTGGATGCAGAAGCAATAGACCGAAGACGCTGACCGTTTCTCAAACGGTTAGTGTCTTTTTTGTACGAATCAAACGCTAACCTTCTTTGAGAAGGTCAGCGTTGCCTAAAAGAAAGAAACGATGCCAAATAATTTTCCCATCAATAACAAAGGATTTAACCCTTTCGGCGAGCTTATTGGCCTGAAGTTCTCCCGGACTGAAAAGGGAACCAGCCGCTGCACCTTAGAGGTCATAGAAAAACTGTTGAACCCGCACAACGTCGTGCATGGCGGCGTCATTTACTCCATGGCGGACACGGGAATGGGAGTAGCGCTTTACACCGAGTTGGGGGAGAATGAATCCTGCACCACGATAGAGATCAAGATCGTTTATTTCAAGGCCGTGACTTCCGGCGTCGTAACCTGTGAAACGAAGGTCGTCCACAAAAGCAAACGAATTGCGATTCTGGAGTCAGAAATAAGTAATTATAATCATGTGATTGCAAAAGCGACCGGGACGTTTTATGTCTTGCGCCGCGGAGCGCAATGAAAATGGACCGTTACAAGAAGAGCAGTTTAGAAGCTTTCAACGCAAAATAGCTGGAGCGATACGACTTGTTGTTGGGTCGAAGAAGGAGAATGACTCGTGAGTCGAAGATTTTTGCAGATTGTCCTCGGTGTTCTGAGCATTATCCCGGTTCTTTCCGGGATAACCGGCATGTTCTTGGGAATCGGGAAATTCTTTGATACTGTCCCAAGAACTATCGAATTGATAACATACGCGAGTATGGATAGCCAGAACAGGTATCTTTCGGCTATCTGGCTTGGATATGCTGTCATAGTCTGGTGGATTATTCCGACCATTGAAAGACACATGCACCTTTTCCGGATCATGATGGCCTGTATTTTTCTGGGTGGTCTGGCGAGATTGTACTCGTTTTTTGTTATTGGCACCCCCAAAAGCCTGTACTTCATATTGATTGGACTCGAGCTGCTCGTTCCACTCATACTCATTCCATGGCAAACCTATGTTGCGCGACAATGCTTCGCTAAAAATGAATGAAGATGAAAAATTTCGAAGCCATGCCATCATCTTTGACGTCCAGCGATTTTCCCTGCACGACGGGCCGGGCATCCGTACGACCATTTTCTTCAAGGGGTGCCCGATTAGATGCGCTTGGTGTCAGAATCCTGAGTCGCATAAGAGCAGGCCGGAGATCGCCTTTTACATGGAACAGTGCAAGGAATCATACGCCTGCCGAGATGTTTGCCCGAATGACGCGATCTTGACAGGAAAACAACACCGGGTGGACTTTGAGAAATGCGACAATTGCGGCGATTGCGCTTCGGCATGTGCTTTTGATACGTTGCGAATCATCGGCAGGGAATGGCGTGATGACGCCTTGCTGACAGAAATCCTCAAAGACAATGACCACTTTCTCGACTCAGGCGGCGGCGTTACTTTATCAGGTGGGGAACCTATGATGCAGGTCGAGTTTTTGCGGAGATTCTTGCCTTTGCTGAAAAGCCATGGCCTTCATGTCAATATGGAAACCTGCGGCGTTTTCCAATGGGAAAAAATGGCGACAATCGTTGCCTTTCTGGATCTCATCTATTATGATCTTAAACACATGAATCCGGAAATACATAAAAAATATACCGGGGTGGATAACGAAATCATACTCAGCAACTTTTCGAAATTGGCAAAGGTGTTTCCAAACTTACAGACGAGAATGCCGGTGATTCCCGGTATCAATGACGATCGAGAGAATATTTCAGCGGTGGCACAGTTTCTCAAACAGAACAAGCAAAAATCCATTCACTGCCTTCCGTATCACAATTTGGGACAGGCAAAACTATCCAGGATAGATTCCGATCTCATGCCCTTGAAGATGGAAAGTATTTCAGCAAAAGATATTCAGCCTGTGAAAAAGATGTTTGAAGAGGAGGGAATCCATGTTGTCGTTTATGATTGAAGAACGGCTTTCAAATTTCCAGCGGATTAAAGAACCCAACTGTCAAATCCGGTGGGTTCCGCAATCTGTTAATAAAAATGATTAGATACTGAACTGACCTAACTCTGACAGGGTTTCGAACCCTGTCAGAGTTTAATAAACCCAAATGGAAGATAGAATACAAAATCTAAAAGATGCAGTTCAGCGTGCGAAACCCGGAGTCTGCGTGGAACGCGCGCTTATTTGGACCGCTTATTGCAAAGAACCTGAGAATAGAAGAAAGCCACCGGCCATTCAAATTGCCGAAGCGCTACGAGATGTTCTTTTGCAGAAAAGCATCAAAATTTATTCGGATGAGCTGATTGTAGGCAATTTTTCTTCCAAAAGAGTGGGCGGTTCGATTTATCCGGAGCTGCACGGGATTCCGGTGATGGAAGACCTGTTCAAATTCTCCGACCGAGAGATCAATCCGTTGCAAATCTCAAAGTCCGAAATGTGGCAGTTGCTAAAAATCATTCCCTTCTGGCTGTTTCGATTTTTGACCTTCAAAGCCTACCGATCCCCTTTCAAGAAGATTCGATTCATAAGTGATCAACTTCGAAATATTTTTTATTTGATCAATGAAGGCGGCGGCATTGGCCACTTAGCCCCGGATTATGAAAAGCTCATTCAATGTGGCACAGATGGTATCATCGAAGATGTCGATCGATTTCAGAGTCGTGTCTCTGCCGATTCTGAAAAATGGGTTTTCTACGAGGCGGTGAAAGTCATCGCCGAAGCTCTGGCTCGATTTGGAGAGCGGTATACTGACCTCGCGCGAGATATGGCCACGGAAGCGTCGAATCCTGCTCGCAAGAGAGAACTGGAAACCATCGCACGAATTTGTCGGCGGGTTCCGAGAAACGGGGCGAGGACATTTCATGAAGCGATACAGTCCCTGTTTCTTGCTCAAATCGCCATCAATCTTGAGAGTTTGGATAACGGTATTTGTCCGGGCAGAATGGACCAGTACCTTCTTCCTTTTTATAAGAGAGACATCAAAAATGGTCGACTTACCAGAGAGGGGGCAAAAGAGCTGATCGCCGCCTTTTCGATCAAAATGTCGGAAATGGGTCCTGTTTTTTCGAAGCGCCTGACGCGCTTTCATGGCGGCATGTTGAGCGGACAGGTAGTCACTGTGGGCGGCGTCGATTCTGAAGGAAAGGATTCCACGAATGAGCTCAGCTATATCTTTCTGGAAGTCATGGACGAGCTGAGGATGCGGCAGCCCAATTTTCATGCCAGAATTCACCAAAAATCTCCCGAGAAATATAGGGACAAAATCAATGAAGTCCTCGCGGCAGGCAGCAACTCGCCCGCCCTATATAATGACGAAGTCATCGTTGATAGCCTCTGCAAACAGGGATACACAATTCAAGACGCCCGAAATTACACCGGGATCGGCTGTGTCGAACCGGTTTCACAGGGAAAGAGTTTTGCGTCCACAGACGCGGCTTTGTTTAACGTCCCCATTATGCTCGAGTTGGCGCTGAATGAAGGAAAGCGATTCGGCTCATTTGTTAGATCCGGGGCGAAAACCATTCCCGTTTCGAAAATGAACTCTATGGCGGATGTCAAGCAAGCTTTTGAGACGCAATTGCGATTCCGGATCAATAGGCTTGTTACAGACCTGCAAGCGGTGGAGCGGGCAAATAGAAGACTGCATCCGACGCCCCTGACCAGCATGCTGCTGGAGGGATGTCTGGAGTCGGGTCTCTGCTCAACTGCCGGCGGCGCAACCTACAATTTTTCCGGCATTCAGTGCGTCGGCCCGGCGGACACAGGCGATGCTCTGTACGCCATAGAACAAACCGTGTTCGTGGAAAAGAAAATAACTTTGGCCGGTTTGGCAAAACAGTTAAAACGCAATCTTGCGGACGCGCAGTGGCGGGCCCGTCTCCGCAGCTTGAAAAAGTTTGGCAATGACGAAGAACAAGTGGATCGCTGGACGACTTATGTCGTCGAAGAATTTACGAAAAGCTTAAGCGCATATGAAAATACCCGGGGCGGCAGATACGCGACCGGTCTCTATTCGGTGACTGCGCATCAATACTTTGGCCAGGTCACGGGCGCCTTGCCCCACGGCCGGCGAAGGGGAGAAAGCTTTGCTTCAGGCATCGCAGCGGTCAATGGCATGGACCGTCTGGGGCCGACCGCGTTGCTCAACTCGGTAAACCGGCTGGATTTCACTAAAACCGCAAATGGCGTCAATCTCAACGTGAAGTTTGACAGTCACTGTTTGCGGGGAAAAGCCGGGCTGATGGCGCTTGGCAGTCTGGTGAAAACCTATTTTCGCCGGGGAGGTATGCAGATGCAGGTCAACGTCCTCGACCCGGCGATCCTGTTGCAGGCGCGTGACCATCCCGAAGATTTTCCCAATCTGCTGGTGCGGGTCTCGGGGTACTCGGCTTATTTTAATGACTTGACGCCGGAAATGAAGGATGAGATCATCAGGCGAACGTCTTTGAGTTTTGGATGAATTTTGGTAGAATAATAATATATCCAACGGATAGAAACAACCCAACAGATTTAAAGTGGCAAAATGATTTCTTTTCTTAATCATTTTGTCCGAACCTGACCCAATAACTATATTGGAAAAGGTCGGTGCTTGTCCGGCATTGGAGAACAATGTTTGGACTTATTTAAGAAGATTTGACGCGTTCATCGCCTGGAGAGTTTTTATCCAAAAATCTTTCATCCGTTGGCTTGTTTCTATCCGGTGGAGCATGTTTTACAATTAACGCTTAAAAGGAGGTAACTTTGAAATCACCCTACTTTACCGAAGAACACGTCCTGTTCCGCGACACCGCACGCCAATTCATGCAAACAGAAGTGATCCCGTTCGCAAATGAGTGGGAGAAAGAAAAACAGATTCCGCGCTCCATCTGGGAAAAAATGGGCGAGCTTGGATTTTTGGGCATCAATTTCCCGGAGAAATATGGCGGCGCGGATGCGGACTTTTTTTACACCGTCGCCTTTCTCGAGGAAGTGGGCCACTGCGCCTTAGCCGGTTTCACCGCGGCCGTGTTGGTGCAGCAGTACATGGCCACCGCGCATCTTTATAAAGTCGGCAGCGAAGCGCTCAAGGAGAAATATCTGGTACCTTCGATTGCCGGAAAACTGGTCGGCGCGCTGGCAGTAACCGAACCGGACGCAGGCTCTGATGTGGCGGCCATCCGCATGCGCGCAGTGAGGGACGGGGATGAGTACGTGCTCAACGGCTCCAAGACTTTCATCACCAACGGCGTTTATGGGGACTTTATCACCGTGGCTGTGAAAACTAACCCTGAAGCCGGCGTCGAAGGAATCAGTCTGATTATTGTGGACAGCGAGGCACCTGGTTTTTCTGCCAAAAAGCTGGAAAAAATGGGGCTGCATTGCTCGGACACTGGCGAGCTTGCCTTTGACGACGTGCGTGTGCCGGCAAGCAATCTCATCGGTCAGGAGAATATGGGCTTCTATTATATCATGGAAAGCTTTCAGTTGGAGCGCTTGGTGGCAGCGATCACTTCGGTCGGGACGTCTGAGACTTGTATCGAGGACACATTGAAGTACATTACGGAGCGCGAAGTCTTCAACCGGCCGCTGGCGAAGTTTCAGGTGATCCGGCATGCCCTAGCGGACGCGGCTACCGAGCTGGAAGCCGCGAGACAGCTCACTTACTACACTGCCTGGCTTTACGAACAGGGCGAACAAGCCATTCGAGAGTTCTCAATGGTCAAGCTGCTGACCACGGAATTATCAAAGAAAATCGCCGATATCTGTTTGCAATTCTTTGGCGGGTACGGTTACATGGACGAGTATCCCATTTCTCGGATTTATCGCGACGCCCGCGTGAGCACCATCGTGGGCGGCGCTTCCGAAATCATGCGCGATATCATCGCCAAAGTCATGATCGATCAGGTCAAGTATGATTCCGCGTACGCCCAGGCCGAACAGAAACCACTTGAAGGTTCAGAAGCACTGCCGGAAAAAAGTGAGCGAGCCGCCGTGCACCCACCGGAAACCGTCGCTGAATTATTCCAAACCTTGCCCAAAAGATTTCGCCCCGAAAAGGCTGGTGACTGGGAAACGGTGGTCCATTTTGATATCTCCGGCGATGCCGGCGGACAATACACGGTGATGATCAAGGACGGCGCCTGTACCGTAGAACCCGGACTGCAAGGCGAGGCGAAATGTGTGGTGAAGACCAAAGACAAAACCTATCTCAACATAGAGATGGGAAAAACCAATCCGCAAACGGCTTTCATGATGGGAAAGATCAAGGTCAGTAATTTGGCGGAAATGATGCAGTTTGGGAAAGTGTTTCGGAGAATCTCATGAACGGTGACCTTCTTTGAGAAGGTCACCGTTTGTATGCCAAGTGTTACAACAAAACAAATTCTCAGGCAATCTCCAACGGATTGAAGAACCCAACTGGACGGGATTCTAAGAAATCCGTTTGCTTTTTCTATCCGTTGGCAATAAAAATATGCAACCCCACAACTTTGACAAAGATAAAATCGGTCTGGTTCTCAGCGGCGGCATTTTTCGCAGCGCGTTTCAGGTCGGCGTGTTAGAGGCGCTACACGAAAGGCATTTCCGGCCGCAAGTCATTGTGGGGGTCTCTTCCGGCGCCTGGAACGGCGCCTGTCTGGCCGCAGGTCAAACCCGGCTCATGCGCCATTTCTGGCTGCAGGTTGGCGAGCTGCCTAAAGTGAGTTTGCGCAATCTTTTTTTCAACCGGACGTTTTTCAATCTGCGCTACATTGTCCACCAGGTTCCCAAACGACAATTGCATTTCGAGAGAATCGCAAATAGCGACATCGAATTCCATGTCGGCGTTACCCGGCTTCGAAATTTCCAACCTCAGTACTTCTGTAACCACAAAACAACGCACGATTTCTTTGCCATTCTCATGGCCTCCAACTGGCTGCCGGTTTTATATGCCTGGCCAGTGCAGATCGACGGTCGCTACTACATCGACGGCGGTTTTGCGGATAACGTACCGTATGAAGTCGCATTTTCGTCAGGGTGCAGACATGTTTACATCATTATTTCTAATCACGAAAGGCAGATATTCAAGAAATGGGGGGATAAAAAGGTCCATCACATTCCCCAACAATATCGCTCTCGTATTACGATAATCGCCCCGACCCGGCCGCTTCATCCGATTTGCGCTAAGAAACATCAGATCCAAGAAGCCATGGCAGAGGGGTACGCCGTGGGAAAAAGTATTGCGTTCATGGGGTAGAGATAAGGGCGGTGTGG
>JBHHWX010000226.1:0-9325 GCA_046756745.1 bacterium
CTTCAAAAGCAGAAGGTCACCGTCAGGCTCAATCCCACCGCTGATTAGGTCTCAAATTTTGATTGATTTTGACGGTTACCTTTTGCTCTTTAAAAGGTGACCGTCTTAGTCTCCAACCCACTTCAGTTTAGGACTCAATTCTGATAATAAAGACGGTAACCTTCAAAAGCAGAAGGTCACCGTCAGGCTCAATCCCACCGCTGATTAGGTCTCAATTCTGATAGCGCTTTTATCGCTTTCAATAACAATGAGACCTTTTCGATGTACGGCGCTAAGCGCCTAACCTCCCATAGCAAGCCGCCAATAAACCGGCAAATAATCGAAAAGGGCGTTTTCATTATTAAAATACAGGCCGATACCCCCCAACACAATAACGGAAACGACTGCTGCCAAAAAAAATGTTTTCACAATATCCAACCTGTAAACCACTTTGATGCCCCGTAAAAGCCGGATAGCGCACCAGAGTATAAAAAAAAGCGGCAATAAACCGGCCGGCAAAACCCACTCCGGTTTATTCAGCACTCGATAATAGATCGGAACGATGGGCAACATCCAAATAAGGTTGGCGGACGCCCAACAAATCAGGGTAAAAAACTGACGGAACCGTAAATTCTGGCCTAATATAAACGAGATGATTCGCAATATCACCGTGAGAAAAATCATCATTACGACCATCCATAATGTCGCGAACAAGATGAATACAGACGGCTGCCATATCCATTGAAAGAGATAAATTTTGAATAAATTGGAATCGATCATGAGGTTGAAAAATTCATTAAGCACAAGATGATTTCGCAGGCGGAAAAAGATACTTGAAATGATTAAGCCGCAGATGAGACAGGTTATAAATCCGATAAAAAGGGTGTTCCCCAAAGGGATTTTCCTGTTGTCTTTCAGTTCGGTATAAAAACCGTGCGGATATTTAAAAATCCGGCGTAAATGTCCTCTCAGTCTCGCGCTTCGATTATAACCGTACAAAAAAATCAGAATCAAAACAATGCCAATGACCGGATAAATAACCGGATTTTCACTCTTTGCAGTTTTTCCTTGAAATACCTGCGGTTGGGTCCTCAAGAACGCCGACCGCAGCACTTGGGCAGCGAGACGTTTCTTGCGCTCGAAATTAAGCAGCCCCGAATGATTTCTCAGTGGGTTTTGCTGTCTCCCGAAAGCTAAATTGGGACTCGCTTCGGTCCAATCTGCGAAAGTGTGAATAAAGTAGCCCGACGATTGGCCTAAAGCCTGAAACTGTCGTAACATCTCTTGCAGATAAAAAGCGTGCGCTTCCTGCCCTGCAATCACGTTAGCTTTGTGAGAAAAGTTTTCCTCACCGGGGCGGTCCGAATTTTCTTTGGCGGTTTCTTCAGGTGTTGCGGCAAAGGGAGAACCCAGGGAAAGCAGATAAGGTTTGCTGGATTGGGTTGTCAAAACAACATCTTCCTGACCCGCTACAAGATCTCCGGGATAACGTTCCAGAACACAGAAATCAACCGGCGCAGTTAAAACGCTGTTGTCGCGACCGACTAAATAGACAAGTTGATGGGAAAGTTCTCGCACCAAAGCTCCGCTTTTGCGAATGAACCGGTTTGTACCTGGCTTGTCAACTTCTAAGTCATTTCCGAGTCCCCACCCTACTAATGAAACATGATGCGTATCTCGTGCGATCATTTCCAAAAAATAGTCCTCTAAAAAAGCCGCAAAGTTATCGTCTAAAAACCGGATGTCAGGGACAACAGACAACGGCATCTCTTCAAACACAACCAGGCCCAGCTCGTCACATAAATCGAGAAAGTACGGGTGAGGAGGCGTTCCGACCACCCGGATTGCATTCGCCCCTAACTCTTTGATTCTTAGGACTTCCTCTCGTACCGTTTCCCAGCCAGCCGTCGGACCAAAATGTGGAAAATCTTCGTACCAGTCTAACCCTTTGATGGTAAAAGGTTTTCCATTCAAGACAAAACCGCTGTCGGAAATCGCGAACTCTTGAAACCCGGTGCGCAGCACGACCCCATCTTGAAGCCCCTTTTGTGTTTTCAAAGTCACCGTCAGCTCATACAATTTCGGGACGTCCGGTTCCCACAATTTGAAATGAGCTGCCTCTAAGTCTGTCTCCATATATAATTTATCCCGGTCGACCCGGAATCGCCCTGATTGGGAATATGCGATTCGGGTACTCTTAACAGGATCGCGCAGCTCAACCAAAACAGCTATCGAAGCGGTATCAATTTCAGAAAACGAGGCGGATGTTTCGAGGAAAGTGCGAAGTGCGATCCGGCAGCGAGCATAATCGTCAGTGAAATATCGACTCAATTGAACGTACCGAATAGAGAGACTATCAACACCAACAATGTAGATATCTCTGAAAATCCCGCCGTAGTTGTAAACGATTTTCGGGTTGTGTTTTAAAGGCAGGCCGGTCCTTGGAAACCGCTTATTGTCAACAATGATTCGTATTTCGTTTTCACCGCCTATGTTCACGGCCTCGTTTTCAACATTCAAATTAAAGGAAGTATAGCCCCCTTCATGACCTCCAATAAAGTGATCGTTGACAAATACCGTACATCGGTTATTTATCCCAAGCGCTGCCAGCTTGAGAGTCCTACCCGCAAAACTGGAATCGACAAGAAAGGACCGCTTGAAGACAACTTCGCCTTCAAAATCAAATACGCCCGGGACCGTGACTGCACTCCAGTCTTTCGTATTTCTTTCTTTAGCGTGCCACACTCCGTTTAAATTGATGACCTGGCGTCCCTGGCTGTGAGCTCGAAAAATGATGTCAGCCAGTTTAAGCGATTCTTTATCTCGTTGGAGATAGCTTTCGGTCCATTCATTCTCCCCCCCCGATAATGGCAAGACAAAAGTAGTGAGCGAGAGCAGCAACCCGATTCGACAATAAAAACGACGTCTCCACATGCACATTTCTCCAGTTATTTGTTGTTTGAACGAAAACAGATAATTCGGCTACGTCAATCTTGTATCGGTCGAAAAACAATAAGTGAGATCTCAGTTTTCGGCTAATCACTCATTATTTTATTTTTGGACCGCGCTGTTTCATACGAAAATACAAACAATCAAAACGAGATGCAATATTTAAAGAGGATTGAAAAAAGTTGGTAGGATGTATTACTGAGCTCCATTGATTTGAAGAGGCCAGGAATTTGGACTAGCGATAAGATTAAGTAAGGGTAACCAATCCCAGGGATATCAAAAAAATGGCATATTTTTGACAAGATAACAGGATTCTCAAGATGTACAGGATTCCATTTTCAAGAATTTCATCATGTTAATCAGTGGAGGATTAATAATGGAATTCAAAGAAGCTTACGGAAAAAAATATAGGTTTTCCTAAAAAGTTTATAATACGCTTGGATTTGGATTTATAGAATCAGTCTATGAGTCGGCTTGGTCTTAAACTTTGGGCCAAAGAAAGGTGAAGTAAAAAGAAAAGTTAGAGTTTTACCCGGAGAAGAGTAATCCTGTAAATCCGGTTTATCCTGTTATCCTCGTCAAAAAAAGATTAATACACTGTGTTCGGTTACGATTAAGGCGTTCTACGCTGCCTTAATTTAAACAATGAGAAGCTTTTGCTTAAATAATTGACAGCCACAAATTCCGGACGGCCATCGAGATTGAAATCTGCATAGGCTAAAGCGTTAGGCGATTTTTCGGATTGAAATGTTCCAGCTAATAAGAATACGCCTCCTGTGTTTTGCAAAAGAGAGACTGTAGAGCTGATACTATGCGACGCAATCATATCCATCTTGCCGTCTAAATTGAAATCGACAGATATTAAAGAAGATGGGTAGGAATCAAGAGGCTGGATTTTTCGGGTTTGGAAACGATCTCCGTCATAATTCAAATAGATCAGAAGCAGTTTTTCTGCCTGAGAAGCGACGGCCACGTCCATCTTCCCGTCGCGAGTGAAATCCTCGCCCAAAATGATCGTCGGCCCAAAAGCGATGTCAACAGGCGTCGGCCAACCGAATTTAGCATGTCCCAGATTCTCTAAGATTGTGATGGTGCTGTCTTCCTGATTTGCGGTAAGAATATCGATATCCTTGTCTAAATCGATATCACAAAGGGAAAGGGAAACCGGCGGCCAGCCGACTCGGTGATTTACCATCACCCGGAAGATTCCCTCCTCACGCCCATATAGGATCGATACGTTATCGTTTAAGCTGTTTGCGATCACTAAGTCGTTGAAGCCGTCATCATTCAGGTCGCCGCTGGCTGCCGCTACCGGCCAATTGCCGCTGGAAAATTGGCGCGGACTTGAAAAACGCGCAAGACCCTCGTTTAGATAGACAACGACTCTATGCTTATCATATAAAATAGCGGCAAGATCTAATTTTCCATCCCGATTAAAATCCTCAATAACTAACGCAGATGGTAACCCGGGGGTGGTTATTTTGTATTTTTCGACCAGGCCTCCGCCAATGAGATTGTAATATATTCTCAGGGTTTTATCGCTTTGACACGCCACCACAAAATCGACATAGCCGTCGTTGTTCATATCCCCAGCAGCGACAGCCGTGGGCCGTCCACCGGTCGTAAAATCCTGTCGTTTGACACTCCAGTTTTGAGCGTTTACAGATACGGGATTGATAAGACATACAAAAAGAATCGGTTGCACCCAGTGTATTCTGCGAAGGATCATTTTTTCACAACTCCTACTTTGTCTATTCTTCAGAAAAAATCGGCAATCCAGTTCACAAACTTGAGACCGGGTGGAAAGGCGCCCCTCGATAAGTGTTGGGCCATGTCGAAAAGGAATCCAAAACTCTAAAACGAAATCCGAATGAGCACTGATGGTAGATCGTAAATCGTAGATCGTCAATCATATATCGTATATCAGATTCCGGACTCGAAATATACGATTTACGATATGCGATCTATGATTTGCGATTTTTAAAATAAGATCGACTTCTCAAACCGTAGAGAACAGCGTGAAGGTTACTTGGGGAGCACGAAGTCGTTACCCACATTGGGCCAGCGTGAACGAACTTTGATTTCATCGGAATAGATATAAAATCTCTCCGAGGGCAAGAACGGTTTCGCTTGCCCGTAGCTGTACCGGCCATTGCCATCACGGTCTTGAAACACTTCGATGGTATAGTTTCCCGGAAGAATGTCAGCAAATTCATAGGGCCCGGGTTCGGCTAATTGTATCTCATAATAAATCGATGTCCGGGAAGCCTGAAACGCTTTAATATAAAGAGCGCCCTGAGAAATGGAATCTTCATCCGCAATCACACCCGAGATGGATGACAGCGTGTCCTTATCCAAGCTTGTGAACGTGAATGTAAACGAGCTATCGGCTAAGGAATTGCCAAAGAGATCTTTAACAGAGTCGGATTGTATCGTGACAACATACCGCATGAGGCTGCGCAAAGAAGCGGTAGGTGTAAATCGGAAAAACGCCGGATTTTCCCAGCTCAACGTGCCGATCACATTTTGACCCAAGGAATCCGTTAACTGGAAATGCCGTTCAAATCTATCCCGACTCATTGCCTCGCTAAAATGGAGCTCCGGATCCGAGCTTAGAGCAACGGCGCGAGCGCTGTCTTGCGGAGTGTGCTTTAAAATTTTCGGACGTATGGTGTCCGGAATGACGCTGGCGACAAATTTTTCTGTATTAAAGCCCGGGTCGACAATATTTAGGCTTAAATCTTTGATATTCAAAACTTCGACCTGATAATCTGTTTTTGGATTTTGGGCTTCGGTCACAAGCACGACTTCCTGTGGATTCAACGCGTTCAAATAGGCAAGCTCAACTTTGAGGGTATCGGTACCCCGTTTTTCGGGTAAAATGACATAATTACTGGCGTCAGTGACGGAATCCGCAGACAAATTTTCATCAAATATGAATCTTAAATGGAATCGGTCGTCACTCGTTACCGAAATCAATGCCGGTCCAATGGTATCCTTGAGCGCTACCCGAAAATTGACATTTTTGACGGATAGACTCTCTTTGCTCAACTCGACGTCCCGCGCGGCAAGACCCAATCCATCCAAGCCGGCTTCAAAGAAACGGTTGTTATCCTTATCATCGACGGCAAAAAGCCGGTAAGCGCCATAGGACAAATTAGTCAGCTCGTACTTGCCTTGGGTATCGGTTTGGGTGATGTAATCCGCCGGAGTGACCGTGGGGTCCGGGTCGCTGCGCCCCTCGAGAATGTAGGCCCAAATCAAAATTCCCTGCGCCTTTTCTTCAGTATACACCTGACCGGAAACTTTGCCGTCACTGAGCTCCTCGCCGGTTGAAAAAGCCAGCGTATACGACGACCTCAGTGCATTGCCGCGTAAATCCTTTAAACCGGTTCCTAATGTGATAACGTACGTGCGATCCGTGCGCAGCGAGTCCAGAAAGTGAATACGAAGCTTACGTTTTTTCCATTTGAACTTCACTCTGTCTGCAGGGTCCGGGGTGATAAAAAGGGCCTTTTCCAGCGTTTTACGGTTCATGGATTCGCTGAATTCAAACTCGACGATTTGATCGCGGGGTATAAGTGTGGCATTTTTTCCCGGAGTGACGTGCACAATCGTCGGCGGCGTTTTATCTACCGGCCCGCCCGATGGAGCGCGTTGGCTGGCACATCCGGAGAGAGCTAACAGGATTGAATAAAGAAAAATGAAACGCATGACATTCAAAGTTTTGATCCTTTTGTTTTTTTATGGAAATGGATTGATGAAGATAATTAAACGAAGGTTTAATTTCAAGAGAGGAAAGAAAGAATAAAAGTAACAGTTCACCAAGTAAAATTTTGGACGGGATGAACGCTGATGATGGTTGATTTCTTGAAGAACTTTTTGACGACTTATTTCATCAAGGATTGGTTGATATTAAACTGCGTTCAAATATCCATGTTGTCCTTTTTATTCTGCGGAAATCAGTGAAAATCAGCGTCCGAAAGGATAGGATGGTTATTGGGCTATGGCGCCGTGAACTGAGCTTTGAAGGCACGGGACAGTGTCATTTCGAATCCCGACGTTTTGTCGGGTGAGGTGCTGTGATAGTGAAGTTCAGAACACGGATAATCGGAAAGTACGGATGCCTTCCTGCTTTTATATATCACCTGAATTAATTAAATCCGTGCATTCTGATCATGCGCGTTCTAAAGGGTGACGATCATTCGCGATACTTCCTTCACCACAACTGAGGTTTTACGTTTCTCCGCGAAGTTTTAACTCGATTTTCGATTGTCAAGACACTAAGCCTTTTCGGGGACGACGCCGCGAAAGGTGGCTGACGCAGCCATCGCGAAAAGGAAATCCTAAATACTAAGCACAAATGCTGGGGTTGATGTTTTTCTGTAAACCCTTCAGAAAGTTTTCAAATGCCTGGCGGTGGTCGCCATCTTCTTTAATCAGCCGGTTGATGCGTTCCATTTGCCGTTCGGCAATTTCGGATCGGTTTGCAGGTAAGCCTGCATCAACCTTTCAAACCGGTCTCCTTTGTCTCTTTCTGAGAACGATATTTTGCGGTATTTATCTAATATTTTTTGAAAACTCAATTACAGCCTCTCGCCAAGTTAAGTTCTCGCTCGTTATGGGCGGCGGGCGTCTTGCGGGCAGGATTATTTTTAGAAACAGTTTTGCAATCTACTTGCAAATAACGCCGCCATAAATTGCCGCTTGGAGCTCTCGCTCGCAGGGGATTTAGGCCTTCCTGGCTTTCTAATCGAGGAATCCCCTGCGGAGCGTTGGTCAAGGAATTTTATTCCCTCTGTGACTATAGCATTTCCAAAGCATTTCCAATAACTCTACTTTGACAACCGAATCATCCCCTAAGATATCATTTCTAGCGCTACTATTGCCTCTCGACGTCGAATTCAAATTAACCAAAGCTTCACAAAATACTTGAGTAAAGGTTGCTAAAACAACAACTCAGACAGCTTCACAAACTCAAGTCCACGCTCCTTTAAAATCGGAATAAATTCCTCGACAGCGGCGATGGTCTGGCTGCGGTCGGTGTTACCGAAATTTCCTCCGTCATGCAAAATAATAATCGAGCCGTTTTCAACCCGGTGCAAAACCCGCCGCACAATTTTGTCCTTTCCTGGCAAGTGCGGATCGCGAGGGTAAACATCGCCCACGACCGTTTGATACCCGGCTTGCTCAACGACGTCCAAAACCCGTTTCGAAAACAGCCCCATCGGCGGTCTGAGAAATTGAGGGTGCGCCCCATTCAGGTCTCTCAGCAGCGTGTCCGTGCGCTCAATCTCGGAAAGAATCTCCTGATCGTTCAACTTCCAAAGCAGTGGATGGGTAAAGGTATGATTGGCTGTTTCATGTCCGGCAGCGACAATTTGCTGCGCCAATCGGAAATGAGCTGTAATGTGTTGGCCGATGAGAAAAAAAGTCGCTGGTACGGAAGTCTTGTTTAAGACTTCTAATAAGCGCGGGGTATTTTCGGGATGGGGACCATCATCAAAAGTAAGCGCGATTCTGGGCTGCTGCGTATCCGCCTGCCAAAGAATCCGTTCTGTAATCACCGGGCCCAAACGCTCCAAAGCCACAAGATGGCTGAGGTCGCTCAAAATGGACTGCAACGTGACCAGACTGAAGGTATTTCGAATCCTTGAATGAATCATACTTGACCAGAATAATTGATAGCCACCAAGACACGAAGACGCAAAGATTAAAAGATTAAAAGGCAGAATGATTTTTTGGCAGAATAATAAAAAATTATAAAATAAAATTATTCTGCCGTATAATTATTCTGCCATAGTTTGGCCCACAAAAACTTTGCTAAAAAAACACAATGTTGCAGGTTTGTAGTACAGATTGACACGGATAAAATGAGTAGAGAATGTGAAAATAGTACAGAACATGTCTTAGTCACGCTTAATAGTTTTCAGTATTTTAAGCTTTGCTTTTATAAAAAGAACTTTTTAGAAGAGCATTAATTTCAAAATGCTTTGTTTGTATCCGTGTTTAATCCGTGTGAATCCGTGGCTAATAATTTGCGGCTTCGACGCGCTGGGAATAATCCGGGTTGATAAATAACGCATCTTTTTTTATTTTAACGTATGTTTGCCGAAATTTATAAAATCATTCGACAAATTCCTAAAGGAAAAGTCACAACTTACGGACAAATCGCCGCGCTTTCCGGTCATCCCGGAGCTGCGCGCACTGTTGGCTGGGCCTTAAATAACACTCCCGAAGATTTGGGTGTGCCCTGGCATCGCGTGATCAATGCCAGCGGCCGAATCTCTTTAAAAGAAGAACATCTCCGCCAGTTGCAGCAAGCCCTGTTAGAAGCGGAAGGGGTGCTCTTCAGCTCTGCCGGAAAAGTCGATCTAAAAGTGTTTCAGTGGGACGG
>JBHHWX010000227.1:0-9301 GCA_046756745.1 bacterium
GGACACGAAGAATTCACAAAGTTCACCCTGAATAATTCAAATAGCTTTTAAAGTGACAGAATAATTTAATGGCAAAATAATTTTTTTCAGAAGTTAATCATTTTGACTACAATTATTTTGACTTTTTCCAATTTACAATCTTTATTCATTGCGGTAACAGAATAAATTGTAGCCACGAACTCATAATACATTAAAGCTTTGTGACCCTTTGCGTCTTTGTGTCCTGGTGGCTATGAATTATTCAGGTTAAAATTTATTTCCAACTTTTTATAAACTCAAATGTACTTATGTCAGATTTCGATGATGTAAAACTTGTACGCGAATGTCTCAATGGCAATACCAAGGCTTTTGAGACAATCATCGACAGATATCAAAAACCAGTCTTCAATACAGCGCTCAGAATGGTCAACGTACTTGAAGACGCACAAGATATTACGCAATCGGTCTTTGTAAAAGCTTTTGAAAAACTGGATATGTATAACCCGAAATACAAATTTTTTAGTTGGATTTATAGGATGACTGTCAACGATTCCATAAATTTCATAAAACAAAAAAAATATAACGAAGAGATAGATTCGCAGGTTGTCGCCTTAGAGAAAACCCCGGAAGAACGGTTCGAAGAATCGGATTTGCGCGAAAAAATCGGAAAGGCATTAATGTCCTTGCAAATCGATTACCGCGCAGTTATCATATTGCGCCACTTTGAACAATTTTCCTATCGCGAGATCAGCTATATTTTAGATACACCGGAGAAAATCGTGAAATCGAGACTGTATACTGCACGACAAAAATTGAAAGAAGTATTGTTAAAGAAGGGCATTCAAAATCATGCTTGATGAAAAGATCGCTGTACTGATTCATCGAGAGATCGATGGTGAGCTTTCCGGCAAGGACAAGAAAAAATTGCATGCGTATCTGGAAAGTCATCCTGAGGCGAAACAATTTCAAGATGATTTGATTCAATTGTCAAAAATATTGGATCGTGCAGAACCCGTTGATCCGGACCCCAATCTCAAGAAAAGCATCCTCAACCTGATTCCCAAAGATAAATATCCTGTTGCGGACAAGGCTCATTGGTTCTCAATGATAAGTGCGCCATTGAATGTTCGTGTCAATTACAAATATGCGTTTTCTTTTTCTGCCGGCCTGGTTGCCGGCTTTTTCATTCTCCTCCTTTTTAAGACAGACCTTGGTTTGATGATAGGGATGGATTCTTCAAATTTAACCGGGTCGGCTGTTTTTCAGAGCGCAGAAGATCGTCTCGAAACGGTTGATACAATCGAAATCAGCGAAACCAGCATCCATGCCAATTTTGAGTCAAAGATCGCTGATGATCAGGTCGTGCTCAATGCTACGATTTCTACCTTTTCCGAGACAAAATTCACTCTCGGTTTCGATCCCGGAGATTTGCAGTTTTCTGCGTTTCAGCAATCTGGGGATACTTTATCCGGATTGATTCTCACTGATAAGCAGGTAGATTTCACGAACATGGGTCAAAATAAATTCGTGTTTGTTTTTAACAACAAGACTCCTGTTATTTCCTACTTTACTGTGAAGATCGACCCCGGTGTTTTCCCATTTGAACAAACCCTATCGAGTGGAAAAGCGAGGTAAAATTCATTTTTTTATTTTTGCAACCAGTCATCAACTTTTGAGCAACTTAATTGTATTTGTTTTGAATCTGAATAATTATTTTATTCATTAAATAAGATGGAGGTTTATCATGGCAGAGGAGTCCAAGGGGATGCTTGGCAGCGGCAAGGCGAAAGCCTTTTTTGGCATAACTTTGCTTATGGGGGTTTTGTTCGGTTATTTTTTAGCTGGGGTTGTGCCGCCTAAAGATGATAATTTGGCTGGTACGATCGCGGGCGTAAAGAAAGCGGACAAATATCGTTCACAACAAATGAGCGATAAGGATGTGACCCTCAAAGATCCAGAAATTCAAGAAGCGCTTCAAAGTGACGAATTTCAGAAGCTGCTTGAAGATAAGGAAGCGAGGGCATTTTTGGCAAACGATGAAATTCAAGCCTTTTTGGCCAACGATCAAATACTCGCCTTTTTAGCCAACGATCAAATGCAAGCCTTTTTAGCCAACGACCAGATACGGGAGTTTTTGGCCAATGACCAATTACAGGCATTTCTGGCTAACGATCAGATGAGAGCGTTTTTGGCCAACGATCAATTACAGGCGTTTTTGGCCAACGATCAAATGCGGGCATTTTTGGCCAACGAGCAAATGCGCGCGTTTTTGGCGAACGATCGGATGCGGGCGTTTCTGGCGAATGACCAATTACAGGCGTTCTTGGCGAATGATCAGGTCATGGCATTTTTGGCTAATGATCAATTACGGGCGTTTTTAGCCAATGAACGTGTGCGCGCGTTTTTAGCCAATGATCAAATACAGGCCTTTTTGGCCAACGATCAGATGCAGGCTTTTTTAGCTGATGAGCAGATGCAAGCGAACGAACAATTACAAGCTTTTTTGGCAAACGAGCAGGTACAGGCGTTTTTAGCCAACGAGCAATTACGGGCCTTTTTGGCCAATGATCAGTTGCGGGCCTTTTTGGCCAACGAGCAATTTCAGGCCTTTCTAGCAAATGATCAGATGCAGGCCTTTTTGGCGAATGATCAGATGAGAGCGTTTTTAGCTAACGATCAGTTGCGGGCGTTTTTGGCGAATGCGCAGTTACAGGCCTTTTTAGCAAACGATCACATCAGGGCGTTTTTGGCCAACGACCAAATGCGAGCGTTTTTAGCCAACGATCAAGTCAGGGCCTTTTTGGCAAACGCGCAATTGCAGGCGTTCTTAGCGAATGATCAGATGCGGGCGTTTTTGGCGAATGATCAGATATATGCGTTCTTAGCTAACGATCACATCAGGGCGTTTTTGGCGAATGATCAAATATTAGCGTTTTTAGCGAACGATCAGATGATGGCCTTTTTAGCTCATGAACAATTACAGGCATCCTTAGCAAACGAGCAGCTTCAGTAGAACGGAAAGTCGTCCAGAGTGAGGACGTGTCATATTTATACTCCTGGACAGACCTAGTCGTCCATTAAAAGCCTTCATTTCGATACGGAGATACCGTGGCCCCGGCCTTGGCATCTCCGTATCTTTTTATTTTTGATCCGTCCTTGGGGTCGCACAATTCTTATTGAGTGTTTGAATGAAAACTCGACCGATCATGTCATTCCGGTAGTCTCCCTGCTTAAAACATGCAGGGACAAGCTTTGAGCCGGAATCCCGTCGTTTCAAGCAGAAGAAGTCCCGCTATCCATATATATTATGAGAATATAGGATACCAAAGGATTGCTCATGAAAAATAAAATAGGAAAGTGCCTATTTTCCATGCTGTTGCTTCTATTCCTGAATTCAACAGGTTACTCACAATTTCATTCACTGGAAACAAGAAATTTAAAATTACTTTATTACAGCAAAGCTCATGAATTTATTGTACCGCATTTGGCGCGTTGTTTTGAAAATTCCTTAAAATTCCATCGTAATCTTTTCAAATATTCGCCATCCGAAAAAATTACCGTGCTGTTGCAGGATTTCGGAGATTATGGCAATGCCGGCGCAACGACGGTTCCCCAAAATCTCGTCTTCGTCGGTATCGCCCCTTTCAGTTATGATTACGAGAATAAGACTGCCAATGAAAGAATGAATATGTTGATGAACCATGAGTTAGTTCACATCACTGCGAGTGACCAAGCTGCTGGTTCTGATAACTTTTTCAGGTCGCTTTTTTTCGGAAAAGTTGCTGCTACAGCCGACCAGCCCGTATCGATGATTTACAGCTATCTCACGAATCCGCGCTGGTATTCCCCGCGCTGGTATCACGAAGGGATTGCAGTTTTTATGGAAACCTGGATGTCTGGCGGCCTGGGGCGGGCTCTCGGCGCTTATGATGAAATGGTGTTTCGAACGATGGTTCGTGATAACAGTTATATTTATGACCTGGTGGGATTGGAATCCGAAGGGACAACAATAGATTTCCAGGTTGGGGCAAATTCATATTTTTACGGTACGCGTTTTATGAGCTATCTCGCACATAAATTTGGCCCGCAAGAGGTGATAAAATGGGTCGCTCGGAGTAAAGGCAGCAAAAAGTATTTTGCGTCCCAATTCAAAAACGTATTCGGGGGTTCGCTCGCTGATGAGTGGAGCCGGTGGATCACCTGGGAGCAGCAATTCCAACAAGCAAACCTCGACTCCATTCGATTATATCCGACGACGCCGTATCGTCAAATCAGCCGGCAACCTCTTGGCGCCGTATCCCATGCCTTTTATGATTCAGCCAGCAGAAAGTTGTTGGCCGCGATTGCGTATCCGGGACAACTCGCTCATATTGCTGCCATCGATCTCGACACAGGTGTGATTGACAAGATCTGCAATATAAAAGGATCCGCTTTACGTTACGTGACATCCCTGACCTATGACCCTGAACCCCATACGTTATTTTATACGACGGATAATAATCACTGGCGCGACTTAAACGCAGTGGATATCAGAACCGGCGTATCTAAAATGCTCATCAAAGATGTGAGAACAGGAGATTTGGCTTTTAATGAGGCGGATAAATCTATCTGGGGCGTCCGTCATTTCAATGGTATCTCTACTTTAGTGAGAATTCCGCCTCCTTACAAAGAATGGAATCAGATATATTCTTTTCCTTACGGGAAGGATATATTCGACATTGATGTCTCCCCAGATGTGACGAAGATAACTGGCGCCCTTGCAGAAGTGGATGGCTCGCAACGGCTCATTAAAATGAACATTGCAGAGCTTCTTAACGGCGATACTGGCTACGAGGTCCTGTTTGACTTTGAGCTCAGCACCCCGGCAAATTTCACGTTTACATCTGATAATCGCTCTCTTTATGGCTCCTCGTATTATTCAGGTGTATCCAATATCTACAAGTATGACTTTGAAAAAGAGGACATGACCATCATAAGCAATTGCGAGACCGGTTTTTTCCGTCCCATTCCTGTTTCGAACGATTCTTTGATAGTTTTTCGTTTTACCGGAAAAGGATTTGTGCCGGTGATGATTCCGAATCGATCCCCTGAATTTGTGAGCGCGACCAAATTCTTAGGCAATGAAATTGCGAAAAAGTATTCAACTGTGAGAGCCTGGACTCTCGGATCACCGGCATTAATCAATATCGACTCCCTGACGACAAGCACGGGCAAATATCATACACTGAAAAATATCTCATTTGCTTCTGCGTATCCTATCGTGGAGGGTTACAAGGATTTTGCTGCGGTCGGGATGCGTTTTGACTTTTCTGATAAACTTGCCATAAGTAGATTTGCTGTAACCGCTTCCTATTCGCCTGATCAAGATTTACCGCGCGATGAAAGAGTCCATGTCAAATTCGATCTTCATCACTGGAATTGGGGGTTCACAGCAAGATATAACAGTGCGGATTTTTACGATTTATTCGGACCGACGAAAACGAGCCGCAAAGGGTATTCTTTGGGACTGAAATACAAAAAAACACTCATTTCCGATCAGCCCAAGACTTTTGATTTCAATTTGAGCGTTACCGGTTATGGTAATTTAGAAACTTTGCCCGATTTTCAAAACGTAAGCGCGACCTTTGACAAGCTTTTATCTGCCACAGCAAGCCTGAATTATCATTTTCTCTGGAAATCGCTTGGCGCTGTTGACGATGAAAAAGGCGTCCGGTGGGAGCTTGTTTCTCACAATAACTATGTCAATTCAACGGTTTTTCCCCGTTTATATAGCAATTTTGACTACGGAATCCTGCTTCCGCTCAACCATTCCTCCGTCTGGTTAAGAAGTTCAATCGGCTACTCTTTCGGAGAGAGTGGGAATCCCTTTGCAAATTTTTTCTTCGGTGGATTCGGCAACAATCACATCGATCATTTGTCAGAGAAACGGTATCTGGAATTTTACAGTTTTCCAGGAGTCGGCTTGAACGAATTCGGCGGGAAAAATTACGGTAAAGTGATGCTCGAATGGACGGTTCCCCCGCTCAGATTTCGCCGTTTTGGTTTTTCCGGCTTATATTTGAGATGGGCGCGTCTCGCTTTTTTTACCTCGGGGATCAGGACTAATTTTGGGAAGAACCAGGCGAGTCAACCACTTCCGCAGTTTGGTGCGCAGAGAACACTCATGAATTTTGGAGGCCAGGTTGATTTTAGAATGGTGCTCTTCTCATCCCTGAAGACAACCCTTTCGTTTGGATACGCCGCCGCGCTTGAAAAAGGCGACCTGTCTGACGAATTTATGGTCTCGTTGAAAATACTTTGATTGCTTAGTAAAATACAACGGACAGTCGGGGCTGCGCCGCGCTATGATCTAAACCTTTTCGCAGACACCGCTGCGAAAGGGTAAGGGCTGTCCAAAAAACTTGCAGCGAGTCTGTAACACGACATTTATGTCGTCGATCTTGAGGCTAATTTCTCGACATAAATGTCGAGTTACGTAAATCTATGCCTCTTTTTAGACAGTCCCCATAGCGAAAAGAAAATTCGAAATAGTGATTGACCGGAAACTCGAAAAAGTCGATTTAAAACCTCTCTTATTAGCGAAGGCGTCCCCGCCGAGCGTTTTCTAACCTCAGTCTGGGATGAGAAGCCCTCGGCGAGACGCCTTCGGGAAGTAAGTTTGGACTTTTCGGCTGCCGCCGGATAGGCGGATGTTTCTAATCGTATTGCCAAAAATCGTTTTGCCTTTCTTCATTAAGAAGAACCAACTTAATTTTGTACACCTGCTAAGTACACGGCAAAACCGATCGATGACGCAAGAATGAAAAACAAATATCCGGTTTTAAATGAATGATCTCATTAAAATAGCCGTCAGCCTTTTGCCGGTGTTTCTCTTCCTCGGCGCACTGATCGTTTTTGATAGCTACAAACTGGTGAAATTGCCATCTCTTTTGGTGACTATCGCTGCCGGCTGTGCAGTCGCGCTTATCTGTATGGGGATCAATACACGCCTTCTCAATTTGTGGCCGATGGAATTCAAAACGTTCGCGAAATATGTCGCACCTGTGATCGAAGAGCTTTTGAAAGCCGTTTATATTGTTTTCTTAGTGAGACTAAAAAGAGTAGGGTTTATGGTCGATGCCGCCATTTACGGCTTCGCCATCGGCGCCGGCTTTGCGTTTGTCGAAAACATTTTTTACTTGCAAACCATCCCGTCTTCTCATATCTTGGTCTGGATCGTCCGTGGATTTGGAACCGCCATCATGCATGGGACGACGACGGCGATATTCGCTATTCTCTCTAAGAACTTATCGGCGCGCACATCAACAGAAACGCTCATGATATTTTTGCCGGGATGGGGCGTGGCGATACTCACTCATTCCGTTTATAATCACTTTTTTCTGCCCCCGGTCTTGGTGACGGTCTCCTTCCTGATCGTGTTACCGCTGCTTATGATGGTCATTTTTGAACGCAGTGAAAAGGCGACACAAAACTGGCTGGGAATTGGCTTTGACACCGATGTGGATCTGCTTGCAATGATTATTAGCGGCAACATATCTGAAACGCGAATAGGGAGATATTTACAATCGCTGAAAAGTAGTTTTCCTGGAGAAGCAGTAGCTGATATGCTCTGCTTTTTGCGCATTCACCTGGAGCTGGCTGTTCGGGCCAAGGGCACGCTTTTGATGCGGGAAAGCGGATTCAAAGTGGCGGCGGATCCGGAAGTGAAAGCTAAGTTCGAGGAGCTTAAATACCTTGAAAAGAGTATCGGAAAAACCGGCAAGCTGGCTATTGCGCCTTTCCTCCATACCAGCAGCCGGGACCTCTGGCAAATGAACATGATCGTTTCATGAAAAATCAAAGCGACGTCATCATTATAGGCGCTGGCGCAATCGGAGTTTGTACGGCCTATTATTTGAACCGGGCGGGTTTGGCCGTTACGGTTTTGGAAAAAAACGACGTCTGCTCCGGATGTTCTTACGGCAACGCCGGGCTGGTGGTCCCGAGCCATTTTATCCCTCTCGCCGCTCCTGGAGTTGTGGCCAAAGGTTTGAAATGGATGTTCAACCCGGAAAGTCCGTTTTATATTAAACCGTTTCCGGATTTTCGGCTCCTGACCTGGTTGTGGCGATTTGCCCGCGCGAGCAATCATAAGCGGATGCAAAAATCGATGCCTCTTTTGCGTGACCTCAGCTTCGCCAGCCGCGATTTGTACCAAGAATTGGCCGAAGCCGATCACGCCGGTTTTGAATTATATACAAAAGGGTTGCTCGTGCTCTATAAATCCGGGAAAGGGGCCGAGGAGTGCCGCCAGATGATAAGGATGGCGGAAACGCTCGGTATCGAAGCCGAGGGAGTCGATGAAGCCCGAATCGCCCAGCTCGATGCCAATATCCGGACTCCGGCTAAAGCGGTCTATTTCAGTCAGGACGCCCATGTTGAGCCTCATCAGTTTGTGCAATTTCTGAGTGAACACGTGCAGAGCCGCGGGGTTGAAATCCACACAAATACCGAAGTCACCGGCTTTGAAACAACCGGGGAAATGATTACAAAAGTCAGAACCAGCAAAGGCGAATTCACGGCAAAAGATCTGGTTTTAGCAAGCGGTTCCTGGTCTTCCTCTCTTTTAAACTCTCTTGGAACAAAGTTCCCGGCACAGCCTGGTAAGGGGTACAGCATTACCTTCAACGGTATCCAAAATATCCCGCACATCCCGGTCCTGTGCACCGAAGCCAAAGTGGCTGTGACGCCAATGGGAGATCGGCTTCGGTACGGCGGAACCATGGAATTGTCCGGACTCGATTTGTCGATCAATCAACGCCGGGTGAACGCCATTCTCACGGCAGTTCCGGAATACCTGCCAGCAATGGCTTCGAATACTCTCGACGGCGCGGAAATCTGGAGCGGCCTTCGTCCATGCTCGCCGGACGGTTTACCGTTTATCGGGCGTTTCGATAAGTGGCCTAACTTGATCGCAGCGACCGGGCATGCCATGATCGGTATTTCATTAGCCCCGATAACCGGAAAATTAGTTTCGGAGATCGTATTAAATCGTCAACCTTCAATCGATATCGGCGCTTTGCGTGTGGAACGGTTCTAAGTGGTGCGTTTCATAAATATTTTAGCCGCGGATGCACAATGATAAAACACGGATTTTTTAATGAACGAACAATAGAATCTAGGCGCTTAGCGCCGTACATCGACAAAACTTTGCCGATGTTGTAAAATTCATTTATTTAAGCGGTTTGAGTAGAGTAGGCAATATGCAGTAGGCAGTAAGCAATGAAAAAGATCATGCTTTTTGCCTATTGCTTACTGCCAACTGCCTACTTTGATGGCTCCA
>JBHHWX010000228.1:0-9294 GCA_046756745.1 bacterium
ACCTCTCATCCCGATTTCCCCGTTCGCGTCTCAATGAGATCCAACGAAGAATAAAATATCTTTTCAGCGACGCTTTTACCCCCGCCTGTCATGAGCCCATTGATGAACTTTGTCACCAAGATACTATGAAACTTGGGGTCCGGTAAAACCACTCTTTGTTCTGCTCGCTTTCTTCTCGACATATCGTTAAACCAATATTTTACGAACCTTTTCTTTTCGCACCATACTTAGAACGACTCTGATTACGATCAGAAACACCACCCGTGTCGTACACACCACGCACGATATGATAGCGCACCCCAGGTAAATCCTTTACCCGTCCTCCCCTTATCAGAACTATCGAGTGTTCCTGCAAATTGTGCCCCTCACCAGGTATATATGCCGTAACCTCAAAACCGTTCGACAGTCTTACTCGCGCGACTTTCCGCAATGCCGAATTAGGCTTTTTGGGAGTCGTCGTATACACTCTCGTGCATACGCCACGACGCTGAGGCGAACCCGACAAAGCGGGCGCCGTCGTCTTTTTAGTAACTCTTTTTCTTCCGGATCTTATGAGTTGATTAATTGTTGGCAAAGCACCTGTCCCTAAATTCAAAGATTAGCAATATAACTATTAATATCAGAAAAAGCAATAAAATTTTACAAAAACTTAAGTTAATCTTCTGATTTTCTTAGCCTACCGCGGCTTGATATTCATCTTCGATGTTGTTATCAACATCAGCCGGTGTCGCATCTTCCTCCATGTTTGAAAGGACCATGATATCTTTAAACTTGCTTAAGCCCGTACCGGCTGGAATAAGGTGTCCCATGATGACGTTTTCCTTCAAACCTAAAAGCTTGTCAACCTTACCCTCGATTGAAGCGTCGGTTAAAACTCGAGTGGTCTCTTGAAAAGAAGCAGCGGAAATAAAGCTCTCTGTTGTTAATGACGCTTTCGTTATTCCTAAAAGAAGCGGCAGAAATGTAGCTGGTTGCGTAGGCCGTGCAACAGCTAGCTCCTTTCCCGCTTCTTTTAGCTTCTCATTCTGTCGATCGAGTTCGTCCTTATCCACCAGCTCACCGGCAACAAATTTTGAATCAGCGCTTTCTGTAATCACGACCTTACCGCGAATCTTTTCGTTTTCTTCAAGAAAAGTAATTTTGTCAACTTGATCCCCCTCGAGGTAAATCGTATCTCCAGGATCCTCAATTTTGACCTTTTGAAGCATTTGACGAACGATAACCTCAATATGTTTATCGTTGATGCGAACACCTTGCAATCGATAAACTTCTTGAATTTCGTTCACCAAATATTCCTGAACTTTGTTGGGGCCCATAATATTTAAAATGTCCTCAGGAGCAATGCTGCCTTCGCAGAGTTTTTCTCCTGCCTGAACATAATCGGACTCATGAACAAGAACATGTTTTCCATAAGGGATCAAATAGTTCTTTTCCTCTTCGCCCTCTTTAGAGGTAACAGACACTTTTCGAATACCCCGGCGGATCTCCCCAAAATGGACAATCCCGTCTATTTCGCTGACAATCGCCGGTTCTTTTGGTTTCCTCGCCTCAAATAGTTCTGCAACACGAGGCAAGCCACCGGTAATATCGCGCGTCTTAGCAATTTCACGCGGTATTTTTGCCAGGACATCCCCTGCCGTTACCTTCTGCCCGTCGAGAACTTGAAGATGTGCACGAGTCGGCAAAATATAATTGCTTAACTTTTCACCTTTATCATCTAAAATAAATATTTGTGGGTTTAGATTTCTATTCCGAGTTTCTATTATCACACTTTGCTTTAAGCCAGTCGTCTCAACAAGCTCCTCTCGAAAAGTCACTTTTTCTTTTAAGTCTACATACTTTACAATACCATCGTGATTCGAGAGTATACTCGTCGTATAGGGATCCCACTGGAAGACAACGGTACCCTTCTCAACCTGCTCTCCCTCTGTGACAGCAATTTGCGCCCCATAGGGAACGACATATTGAGCAGCAACTCGATTGTTTTTATCGATTATTTTTAACATACCATTTCTTCCGACGGCGACCAACGAACCATCGGCCTGAAACACACTTTTTACATTCTCGAATTTTACGGTTCCGCTATACTTAGCCGCAACTTGTGACTGTGCCGCGATACGTGAAGCCGTTCCACCTATGTGGAAAGTTCGCAAAGTTAGCTGCGTTCCCGGTTCACCAATCGATTGTGCAGCCATGACGCCGACCGCTTCCCCGATTTCGACAAAGTTCCCGGTGGCCAAGTTTCGACCATAACATGCTCCACACACACCTCTTTTGGCCTCACAAGTCAAAACGGAGCGAATTCGAACCATTTCGATGCCGCTATTAGAAATATTATCAGCCTTCTCCTCATCGATGAGAGCTCCCGCCTCAACGATCACTTCCTGAGTTTGCGGATCGAAAATATCTTCAGCAGCAACACGTCCCAAAATTCGGTCACGGAGCGGCTCAATGACTTCTTCGCCCTCCTTTAAATCTCCAATTTTGATACCGAGAATGGTATTGCAATCTACCCCGGTGATGATGACATCTTGAGCAACATCGACTAATCTTCTTGTCAAGTAACCGGCATCCGCAGTTTTCAAGGCTGTATCGGCCAAACCTTTTCTGGCGCCGTGAGTGGAGATAAAATATTCGAGCACTGTCAAGCCCTCACGGAAGTTTGCAGTAATAGGATCTTCGATTATCTCTCCCATTTGACCTGTCATTTTCTTCTGCGGTTTTGCCATGAGGCCCCGCATGCCTGCCAATTGTCGAATTTGCTCTTTTGAACCGCGAGCGCCTGAATCTGCCATCATATAAATCGGATTAAATCCATCACGCTCTTGTTCTAAATGTCCAAATAATTTCTCGGCAATATCGTTTGTTGTGTGGGTCCAAATATCGATAATCTTATTATATCTTTCGCCATCGGTTATCACGCCCTTTTCGTATTGATTTTGGATGGTGAGAACGTTCGCTGACGCCGCATCCAGCAAGGTTTGCTTTTCTTCCGGAATTCGTACATCTTCAACGCCAACAGTCGCTCCCGATTTCATCGCAAACTTGAAACCCAGAGCTTTAAGTTCATCGAGAAATAAGGCGGTGTCATAGTTTCCATACATTTTGTAGACATCAGCAGCGATTTCCTCCATTCGTCGTTTTGTCAACAATTCATTGACAAATGGAAGACCATCGGGCAATATCTGGTTGAAGACCACACGCCCGGTAGTCGTTTCGACTAATTCGCCATGGATTCGAACGTTAATTTTGGCATGAAGCTCTAATCTTCTTTCATTGTAGGCGATAATCACCTCGTCCACCGACGAAAAATTCATCCCCGCTCCCAGCGCCCCGGATTTAAGCTTCGTGAGATAATAAAGACCCAACACAATGTCTTGACTTGGAATCGCTAAAGGACGGCCATTTGCTGGAGAGAGAATATTATGACTCGAGAGCATGAGCAAACGGGTTTCGATTTGAGCATAATAGGATAGAGGTACATGCACAGCCATCTGATCGCCATCGAAATCTGCGTTAAATGCGGCACACACCAAGGGATGAATCTGGATTGCCTTTCCTTCTATCAGATGCGGTTGAAAAGCCTGAATCCCTAATCTATGCAATGTCGGTGCGCGGTTGAGCAAAATGGGATGGTCGTCGATAATTTCTTCCAAAATATCCCAAACTTCTGGACCGCGCTTATCAACCATTTTCTTGGCACTTTTCACCGTTTTTACCAAGCCGCGCTCGACTAACTTTCGGATAACAAACGGTTTAAAAAGCTCCAATGCCATTTCTTTTGGCAATCCGCATTCATGCAACTTCAGATCAGGTCCGACAACGATGACCGACCTGCCGGAGTAATCGATTCGCTTACCAAGAAGATTCTGTCGAAACCTCCCTTGTTTACCGCGCAACATATCCGATAGCGATTTTAATGGCCGGTTCCCATCTCCACGAACCGCCGCGGTCTTTCTGCCATTATCAAACAGAGCATCAACGGCTTCCTGCAGCATTCGCTTTTCATTTCTCAAAATGACTTCAGGAGCCTTAATCTCCATGAGCTTTTTGAGGCGATTATTACGAATAATCACCCGACGATAAAGGTCGTTCAAATCCCTGGTCGCGAAACGTCCACCTTCAAGCGGAACCAGAGGACGCAGCTCTGGAGGGATCACCGGGACAACCGAAAGGACCATCCACTCTGGGCGATTGGTGCTTTTCTTAAAAGACTCGATCACCCGCAGCCGTTTGAGAGCATCTGTTTTGCGCTGAAAAGAGGATTCCTCGCGGACTCGACGTCTTAAATCCGTGGATACCTGCTCGATAACCGTTCTCTTGAGAATCTCTAAAACAGCCTCGCCGCCAATTTTTGCCTCAAAGACACCGCTTTCTTCATCCTGTCCATCCTCATTTTCAGAGAACTCACTGAGGATACGAAAATACTCATCCTCGCTGATCAGATCCAGAGGTTTCAGACCACTACTTCCCGGCGCGATCACGACATAAGATTCATAGTAAATGATACGCTCTAATTCTTTGACGCTTTTACCCAAAATGTATCCTATTTTTGAGGGCAATGATTTCCAAAACCAAATATGAACGACGGGGACGGCGAGCGAGATATGGCCCATTCGTTCTCTTCGAACGCTTTTGGTTGTGACTTCAACACCACAGCGATCACAAATAATACCCTTGTAACGGATACGTTTATATTTGCCGCAATGACACTCCCAGTCTCGAACCGGACCAAATATTTTCTCGCAAAAGAGCCCATCTTTTTCCGGTTTAAATGACCGATAATTGATGGTTTCTGGCTTGGTGACTTCGCCATAAGAACGTTCGAGTATCTTATCTGACGAGGCCAGACTTATTGAAATTGCATCAAACGATTTTCTGGTCATTTTTTCGTGTCGGTCAAAAAACGCCAAGGCTCGTACCTCCTAAGTTAGGAATGGTTGAGTTCATTTCGATACTGTAAATCCATCAAGATTTATAATTTGCCATTGCTGTTATCTAATAATTCAACATCCAAACCCAAACCTTGCAACTCACGAATTAGGACATTAAACGACTCCGGCAAGCCAGGCTCCGGCAAGTTATCTCCTTTTACAATGGCCTCGTAAACTTTCGAGCGGCCTCTGACATCATCGGACTTAACTGTCAGTATTTCCTGCAAGGTATGAGCGGCGCCATAAGCTTCCAATGCCCACACCTCCATCTCACCGAATCTTTGGCCGCCAAATTGAGCCTTTCCACCCAAAGGCTGTTGTGTAATTAACGAATACGGACCGATTGAGCGTGCATGAATTTTATCTTCAACCAAATGGGATAGTTTTAGGATATAGACATACCCAACAGTCACCGGATTGTCAAAAGGCTCACCCGACCTTCCGTCATAGAGGGTTGTTTTTCCACTCTCCGGAACCCCAGCCTTTCTCATCTCGGCCCTAACTTCGTCATACGTTGCGCCATCAAAAACAGGAGATGCATATTTCGTTTTTAACTTATGTGCAGCCCATCCAAGGTTGGCTTCAAATATCTGACCCAGATTCATTCTTGAAGGCACGCCCAAAGGATTCAAGACAACATCAACCGGAGTCCCATCTGGCAAATAAGGCATATCTTCTACAGGAACAATTCTCGCAACAACGCCTTTATTTCCATGCCTGCCCGCCATCTTATCGCCAACATTTAATTTGCGTTTTTTGGCGACATATACTTTTGCCAACTGTACTATGCCTGGAGGCAATTCATCGCCAACTGTAATTTTAAATCTTTTGTTCTCGACGTCCTCTTCAAGTTCGGCTAATTTGGTGTGATAGGCTGTCCAAGCAAAAGCGATGAGTTCGTTGGTTTTTTTATCAGAGGTGATGCCTTCACTGTAATCTAAAGCTTCAAAATTTAACTCGCGTAGCCGTTCTTCAGTAAATGTCGTATTGTTACGAATCAAAACCTTGCCGGTTTCTTTCTCGCGTACTGTAGAGGATGCTTTGTTTAGCAAGAGTGCGCACAATTTCTCATCTCTGAGCTCCCGCACACGTTTTAATTCCGACTGGTACCAAGCTTCGACTTGATCGAGATTCTTCTTATCCTGACGCTTGGTTTTGGGATCTTTTTTCTTACGGGTAAATAACTTGGTACTGATGACAACGCCTTTCATTCCTGGCGGAGCTTTTAGTGAGGCATCTTTCACATCGCCAGCTTTCTCACCAAAAATTGCCTTTAATAGTTTTTCTTCAGGAGTAGGATCGGTTTCACCTTTAGGCGTCACTTTTCCGACAAGAATATCACCTGCCTGAACTTCTGCGCCTATCCGGATAATGCCATTTTCATCCAAATCTTTAGTGGTTTCTTCACTGACATTTGGAATTTCGCCAGTAAGCTCTTCTTCTCCGCGCTTCGTATCTCGAACTTGTAATTCAAATTCTTCAATGTGGATAGATGTGAACACATCTTCTTGAACCATTCTTTCAGAAAGAATAATAGCGTCTTCAAAGTTGTAGCCTCTCCAGGGCATATAAGCCACTAAAACATTACGACCCAGGGCCAATTCGCCGCCATCTGTCGCACACCCATCCGCCAAAACCTGTCCTTTTTTTACAACCTGACCAACTTTTACGATTGGCCTTTGGTTGATACAAGTATCTTGATTGGTCCTGGCGAATTTTATCAATCTATAAGAGACTAAATCGGACTCGTTGTAATCGCACAATGTCTCAACACTTATCTTTGAGCTCTTTTTGGAATCTTTTCGAATCACAATTTTATCTGCACTGACGCGTTCGACCACACCATCGACATCAGAAACTATCATCGCCCGGGAATCCCGTGCAACTTTCGCTTCCATCCCCGTTCCAACAAATGGAGATTCTGTGCGGAGTAAGGGGACACCTTGACGCTGCATGTTCGATCCCATTAACGCACGGTTTGCATCGTCATGTTCTAAAAATGGGATCAAAGCTGCAGCAGCGGAAACAATTTGACTTGGAGACACATCCATATAGTCAACCTCAGACGGGACACTGAGAGGAAAATCCCCACGATAGCGTGACTTCACTCTGTCGCGAACAAAATTCCCTTTTTGATCCAAAGGCGCATTGGCTTGTGCGATGACATATTGATCTTCATCATCAGCCGATAAGTACTCTATCTTGTTTTCTACTTTTCCGTTTTTAACTTTACGATAGGGCGTTTCAATAAAGCCAAATTCATTGATGCGCGCGAATGTTGTCAACGAAGAAATCAATCCTATATTAGGACCTTCGGGAGTTTCAATTGGGCATAACCGGCCGTAATGGGTATAATGGACATCACGGACTTCAAACCCGGCTCGTTCGCGAGTTAATCCTCCAGGCCCCAAAGCCGACAATCGTCTTTTATGGGTTAATTCAGCCAGAGGGTTGGTTTGATCCATAAATTGAGAAAGTTGACTGGTTCCAAAGAACGTATTGATAACAGAAAAAATTGTGCGCGCATTCACAAGATCTTGCGGCGTTAAATTTTCATTGTCGCGTAAATTCATACGCTCTTTTATCGTGCGCGCCATTCTGGAAAAACCTAATGTCATCTGTGCAGATAACTGTTCACCAACCGTACGAATCCTTCGATTTCCTAAATGATCGATATCATCGGAACCGCGTTTACCAGCTCTTAATTCTAAAAGATATTTGATGATAGCGATGATATCATCCCGAGTCAGGACCGTTGTTTCCAGATCAATATCTAAATTGAGTTTTTTATTAACACGATAACGCCCAACATCCCCTAGATCATATCTTTTGGGATTGAAAAACATACGCTCGATCAACCCACGTGCCGTTTCGATATCCGGCGCCTCTCCTGATCTCAAATTCCGGTAAATCGCCTCTAAGGCTTCCTTCTCTGATTTTGAAGCATCCTTTTTTAAGGTATTACTGATAACTTCCGGACCAGAAGTCATATCATGCTTGAGCAGTCTTAGGCTTGTGATTTTCGATTTCTTGACTAACTCGAGAACATCTTCGGTCAACTCAGCATTTTTGTCAAGCAAAAGTTCACCTGTCTCCTTATCGATAACGTCTTCGATCGAGAGTCTACCGAAAAACTTCTTGATGTTTGAATCTTTGACTTTAACCTCTTCAACTAAATCAAAAATCTTTAGCAAATCGGAGTCGGTTGAAAATCCTAATGCGCGTAACAAAGTCGTGACAGGGAATTTTTTACGACGATCAATATAAACATACATGACATCATTAATATCTGTCGTAAACTCAACCCAAGAGCCGCGTAATGGGATGATTCTCGCCGAAAAGAGTTTTGTCCCATTGGGATGCAGCAGCTCGTCAAAGAAAACGCCTGGCGAGCGATGTAATTGGCTGACGACAATGCGTTCCGCACCATTGATAATAAAAGTGCCACGATGTGTCATATAAGGGATATTCCCGAGATAAACCACTTGCTCAATAGTATCGACAAAATCCTTGCCATCACCAAACTCGTCTTTGACTGAAAGCTTCAGCTTCGCTTTCAGAGGCACGGAGTAGGTGACCCCCCTCTCCTGACATTCATAGACGTCATATTTGGGTTTTTCAATGTAATACTCGACAAACTCCAAACAAAAATTTTCCCGACTGTCCAAAATTGGAAAAATGTTTTGGAAGACAGATTGCAGTCCTTGATTCATTCTTTTCTCGGGTGCAATATCATCCTGCAAAAACCCTTTAAAGGATTTTAATTGTATATCCAAAAGATCGGGAAAATCAACAACTTGTGTGAGCCTAGAAAAAGATTGTCTTTGGCTATGATTGCGCATAAAAGATATTACCTCAATAAGGTTATCAACATTGTGGCTTTGTTATTTAAGTTCCACCTGCGCTCCAACTTCTTCCAATTTTTTAACCACTTCTTCGGCCTCTTCCTTGGAAATACCTTCTTTCACTGCCTTGGGAGCACTGTCAACTAAATCCTTAGCCTCCTTCAGCCCTAAGTCGGTGACAGAACGCACCACTTTGATAACCTGAATCTTCTTGTCGCCAGCAGCATTCAACACGACGTCGAATTCCGTTTTTTCCTCCACAGCCTCAACAGGCGCTCCACCAGAGGTTGCAGTTGGCGCAGCCGCGACAACCTGAGCTTGCGCTGAAACTCCAAACCGGTCTTCAATAGCTTTGACTAAATTTGAAAGCTCTAAAACGGTCATTTTTTCAATACTTTCCAACAAACCATCTACCGAGCCTTTACCATTGCTGCTAGGTTTTTTAGTAGTTTTTTCTTTCTTTGTTGCTTCTTTTGTTGCTTCGGCTTTCTTAGCTTCTGCCATTTGAAACCTCC
>JBHHWX010000229.1:0-9277 GCA_046756745.1 bacterium
CAGCTTTATTCTTCGGTATCGCCGCTTTCCTATATGTCTGGTACACCGACAAAAAAAGTGAACGTAAATCTTCTACGAAATAATTAATTTGTCCTCGCCAAGGTCATAGGCAAGGCTCAACTTCCACAACAAAAGCCACACGCGAAACCTACCGTTTCAGAAGTCCATGCTTCCGGCAATTTTGGGTTGCATTGAACTTAAAAACTTGCAAAAATTCCTTGTTTTTGGTATTATACCCATTAGGCGCTTAGTATCTTATTTCTCTCGATTTTGACTTTTCGAAAAAATGTAATGAACGCTAAAACCCAAGTCAATATCCTCATCGTCGAAGACAACGACACCATGCGCGAAGGCATGGTACGCGTTGCCAAGAAGCTCGGACATGCGACTGCCGACGCCGCTGACGCAGAGCACGCGCTGAACCTGCTTCGAAAAGAGCCCTTCGAAATTTTGGTCACCGATTATAAGCTGCCGGGAATGGATGGCCTCGAGCTTCTACAAAAATGCAAAGAGGTGTCCCCGGAGACCGAAGTGCTGGTCATCACAGCCTACGGCACTATCGAGCTGGCTGTGGAAGCGATTAAAAAAGGCGCCGGAGACTTTATCACCAAACCGTTCTCGCCGGAAGAGCTCGCCCTTAAAATAGACAAACTCATCGCGCGTTTTCAAGAACGGGTGGAGATGAAACGGATTTCCGAGGAAAATCGCTATCTGCGGGAGCAAGTGGAGGTGCAGTTCAATTACGGCGAGATCATCGGCGACTCCCCGGTCATGCAGCGCGTTTACCGAACCATCGAAAAAGTGGCGCGGGGGGATTCCTCGGTCATTGTTTACGGAGAAAGCGGAACCGGTAAAGAATTAGTGGCGCGCGCCATTCACAAAGCGAGCCCGCGCCGGGAGCGGGCCTTCATCCGGGTGAATTGCGGCGCGCTTGCCGAAGGCGTTTTGGAGTCCGAGCTGTTTGGACACGAGAAAGGCGCCTTTACCGGAGCCGTGCGGCGAAAAAAAGGGCGCTTCGAGTTGGCTCATCACGGCAGCATTTTTCTGGATGAAATCGGCGACATTCCGCTCACGACACAGGTGAAACTGCTGCGAGTTCTGCAGGAAAAGGAGTTCGAACGAGTCGGCGGCGAGGACACGGTTTCGGTTGATGTACGCATCATCGCCGCCACCCATAAAAACCTGAAAGAGGAGATCGAAAAGGGACGCTTCCGCGAAGATCTCTACTACCGCTTGCACATTATCCCAATCATCCTGCCGCCGCTGCGAGACCGTCAAGAAGATATTCCGCTTTTGAGCGAATTTTTCATCAAGAAAATCCGCAGCGAGCTCAACATTCCGAATTTGAGCATCGACCACGAGGCGGTTGAAAGTTTAAAGAGTTATCACTGGCCGGGAAACATACGGGAATTTGAGAATGTGTTAGAACGGGCGGCTGTCCTCTGCGATGCCGAGAGAATCTGCGCAGCGGATATTCCGCTTTACACCGACAGCCAGGAGTCCCGGCCGCTTTTATCGGTCAACGATTTGGACCTGAACACATCGTTAGAACGGCTGGAAAAACAACTCATCGAAAAAGCTATGCACAAAGCTGGCGGCGTCAAAACTGAGGCCGCCAAGCTGTTGAACATAAAGACCAGTGCACTTTACTACAAATTGGAAAAATATAGATTGCTTTGATCTGGCACGATTATTGTTTTCTTTTGATCAAACAACCCATAAAGATGTGGGGCGTCTCGAATAAATATTTGGACAATATGAAAAAAGGACAGCTTCAAACAAGACGGACTTCTATTTTTCTCTCGGCGCTGATTGTTCTGAGTTTCGGAGCCGGGCTGATTGCTCAAGAGTTGACACTGAAAGAAACCGAGGCTGAATTTGCCAGACTCGAGGCGACCATCAAAGAGGTCCAGACGCAGCGGGAAACCCTGTCTCAACAAGTTCACGCGCTTTTAGATGAAATTCAGAAATTAAAGAGCACAGACGGTTTAAGCTATTTTGAGCGTCAAAGATTAGATGAATTGTTGAAACGTTCGCAGGCGCTGTCGCTGCAAGTTGAAACCAAGGATCGTGAACTTCGTGATTTGAAACGTGCTTTTAGAAAAAGCGGTGAAAAGCTCATCGCTTTGTTTGATTCAGAGATTGAGAAAAAACTTGTCCGCTCCACTAACAGCCGGCTTTCCGCCGAAACACAAAAAACGCTACTTACGGAAATTGAAAATCTGCGGGCAAAGAAAACAAAGATAAACCGGAAGATAGGTTCTCAAACATCCAAGCAGCTTGGTTTGACCCGGGTCGCTATCGAGGCGGATGACTCCTCGAAAAAAATTGCTCAGAAAGCGGATCTGCTGAAGGACCAGGAAGATAAATTGCGTCAGTTTGCGGAGCGGATCGACCTCCAGAAGAAGGATTTGCAGAAGGAGCTGAGGGTTCGAACTCGTATCAACGAAATGGTGACGGACATCTCTGTCTTCGACCAACAGGAAGAAGCGCTCGGGGATGTGAGTGATCTCAAAACACGCAGCCTGGCCGCAACCGAGGGTGACAATCTCGATGTTGGGGTCACTCCCGAAGAGCGCTCCGCTCTGAGCGATGACCAGTTCCTGATCGGAAAGAACTTTGATATTACCAATATTTCGTCTGAACTGTTAGAAGACGCCATCGAGATTTTGGAAAAGCGACAGCAGCAGGTACGCGCACAAGCAGACAGTTTAGCCAAGCAAGCAAACCGTTTTTATAAAGCTGCACAAGACAAGAAAAAACAATAAAATAATTTGTGGGGAAAAACCATAAATTTATCCCGAATTTCACTGCTGTTTCTGATACTTTTCAGCAGCAGTGAATTTACCCTCGCCCAAAACAAATCGAAATGGCGGATTAAAAACCGTCTGCAAGCCACATACGAGTTTGATAACAATATCCGTGAAACCCCATCGCAATCCTTCAGCCGTATCGAAGACTCTTCGTTACGGTTCCTATTCCATTCACAGGCTGTCCACAGTAGCAAAAAGTCACGTGTGCTCATCAGTTATCGCGGCGGTTTGCAGTCCTACTTTGAAAACTCGATTGAGAATAAGCTCATTAACGAATTCGGTTTGAACGCGACTTTAAAATTAAACAAATCGGTTTTAGGTGTGCGCAGCTCCGGGCGTTTGAAGAATTATTTAAACGATGTTTTGGACTATGTCACCGGCTCTGTTGAGCTGTTTTTGCAACCCCCATCGATTTCAAAATTTCGTAACGAAATTGCCGTGCAAATCAGCGGGGTCAATTATCAAAATTTTTCTACATTTGATTACTCTTCCTGGCAATTAAAGTGGAAATTAGCACGAAAATTGACATCGCGTTTGAGCTGGTCCTTCGAGCTCGCCGGCACACAAATCAACTATTTGCGAACGGTGCCGGTAGAAAGCGTTCCGGAATCATCCGTGTTACCGTTTGTCGACGTCAATCTAAACGACCTTAATTATCAAGCACGGATGCAATTGAATTATACAAAATCTTTTCTCATCAACCTGAATTACACCTTTCAAGTCAACGATTCGAAAGTTGCCCGCTACACCTACATCAAACATCAGGTGACGCTGCTTTTCGGGATTCCTCTGACCGAAAGCATGTGGCTGCGCGGTTATGGCGCCGCGCAGTTGAAAAACTACGATGATGAATCCATCGACTTTTTTCCCATCGATATTGATACGGAGAAAGAAGAAAGCAATTTCTTCGTGTTGGACCTTTCCAAAGACCTAAACCCAAGTTTGACGGCGCTCGTGCGCTTGGCTTTCTACAACAACGAATCCATCGAACGCGGCCGGTTTTATCGCAAGTCTCTCTTAACTCTTGGGTTTGATTACCGGTTTTAACATTTTACGTAACCAATTACAGAGGATATCCAAGAATTGGCATATTTTTGACAGGATAACAGGATTCTCAAGATGTACAGGATTTTGGGCCAAAGAAAGGTGAAGTAAAAAGAAAAGTTAGAGTCTTACCTGGAGAAGAGTCATCCTGTAAATCCGGTTTATCCTGTTATCCTGTCAAAAAAAGATGAATACCCTGTGATCGGTTAATATTTTTTCATCAGTTTTTTGATTGCACTCTCAGAAAACTGAGAGTGTGTCTCCTCAAAATAGCATTAAATCTTACTTCGATTTTCACTTACCCCGAATTATTCAGGTTACAAAATCGGAAATCCCTCTGAATTAAATTCAACTGAGTTCAAATTGTGTCATTGGCACACGGGTTGCATGTCGATGCTGCGATTTCAACAATAAAACCAAATTCATTCATTTAACAACGATTGGAGTCATGATGAAAAGGATTCGTCATTTTTATATTCTTTTTGCACTGTTCGTTCTTGGGGGTTGTAATTTTCCATCGATATTCAGCAGCGAGAACCAAGAGGAGAAAACGAATCTGGACGCCGCTCAACCGATGCTACTGCAAGTCGAAATAACCGGAGGGTTTGCCGGGGTTCAGCAACATCTGACGGTGGAAGTAAACGGAAAGGCCGGATACATCGACAGCTTTCTTCCGGGCGCACAATGGATCGATGAACTGTCCGTTGAAGAAGTCCAGGCCTTAACCGATCTGTTCCGGAACAACGGTTTTTTTGAATTAGGCGAGAGTCAGTATGTCGACACCCGGGTTGCCGACGCATTTCAATATGCCATTACTTTTTACGAATCCGATGTTGTTAGGACCGTAAAAACGGACAATTTTGGCGCGCCGGATAATTTGAAACGTATCGTTGAAGGTCTGATTCAGCTCATCGACAGGCTAACCGGAACAGGCCTTGCACTGGAATTGCAACTCAGTCAGGCTGAAATCGTGGTCGGTGAGCCCGTCGACTTAACTTTGCTTGTGACCAATACGGCAGATCGCGCTTTAACCCTTCACTTTTCATCCGGTCAGATTTTTGACTTCTTTGCAAAAAGTGAGCAGCAAAGCGGATCGGCCGTGAGCGTGCGTCGAGATGTTTTCTGGAATTGGGCTCATAACAAGGCGTTCACACAAGCCTTGCAGGAAATCACTTTAGCGCCTGGTGAAAGTCGAGCTTATCAGGTTGCTTGGGACGGAGTTGGTAATGATGGCAGCGCGCGTCTTGGTGAAGTTTTCATCGGAGCGGATCTGGTTTCCGTACCCGGCGGCAGCCCGGCCTGCAAGGCACTTCTGATTAAAGCCGCCAATTGATAACGTTGTTGATGTGTACCTCATATTAAGGAGAGAAAGAAATGCTTAGAAGACTGACTTTCAGCCTGCTTTTCTTGGCTGTCGCGTGTCCGCTTGCGACCGCCGGTAAAGCATCCGAACCTCCCTCTGTTTTCAAAAAGAAACTCATTCTCAATTCAATTAATTATCTCAGGGGAGAGCAGAAGCAAAAGCCGCTGTCGATAGCCCGCGCACCTGACATCGTAAAGCTGCCACAAGCCGCTCCTTCGTTATATAACAAGGATGGCGCAGGGGCGATTACCGGCGCTTTGCTCAGCACCACTTCAGATATGGATTTCAGTATGGCTGTCGTGGTCGCCTGGTCCAGGGATGCTGTCGCTGGTTCGCCAAATGCTCATTTTGGCCGAATCGAGGACAGCGGCAAATACCGTATTGATAATCTCGATACCGGAGATTACTATGTGCTCGCGGTTGCCGACGGCTACGTCCCGAAATTCTACAACAACGTCACCCATTTCGATGAAGCGAGCACCGTTCCGGTCATAGCGGATTCCGTGTCGGACGGTATCGACTTCATTATGGAAAAAATTCAACCGGGTACCGGCTCGATTACGGGTATCGTGTCCAGTGAGAACGCAGACTTTCCCGTTGCCAACGCATTTATCAGTGTATTTTCGCCAGACAATCCATTTCTTTACGGTGACGCGGTTTCCAACGATGACGGCAGTTATAAAATCACCGGTTTGAAATCGAGCACATATGTTGCTGCAGCCTGGGCTGAAGGTTACCTCACCGAGTTTTTTGATAACGCAGTTTCTTTTGAAAATGCCACCCTCATCGCTGTCGAGGAGCCGAATGATACCCCGGGCATTGATTTTTCTTTAAGCCTCGGCGGCGTCATTTCCGGCGTCATAACCAGCGACTCAGGCGATGTGATCGCCGGCGCTTATGTTTTTGCCTACCAAGAGAGTGGACGAATCGACCCTGACGACAGCGCCACCGGAACCGTCGATGGCTGGGGATTTGGCTACAGCGATGAAAACGGCGAGTACCTCATTACCGGCCTGACCGAAGGCGAATATCTGGTGTCGGCGCAAGTCTGGAACCAGTGGTACTACAGCATCGAGTGGTACGACAACGTTCCCACGCTGGAAGAGGCCACGCCGGTCCCGGTTAGTTTAGGTGAGGAAACTCCGGGTATCGATTTTCAACTTTCAGTTCCGACGACGTTTGGAGAAATTTCAGGCCATATCACCGACACACAAGGCGAGCCCATCGCAGACGCCTTCGTGGTAGCTCATGCCCCATTCGACCCGGCGGACGGCGGGGTGCAGGTTTGGGCGTATGCGCATACAGACAAACAGGGCAACTACCGCATCGAGAATCTGCCCAACGGCAGCTATCTGCTGTCGGCGTCGATTCATGTGGCCTGGCAGTTCGTGCAGCGCTTTTGGCCGGATGCTGAGTTTCCCGAGCAAGCGGAGCCGGTTGTGGTGGACAGCAGCACGGATCCGGTCTACGATTTTGTTTTGCCCATTCAGATGGGCACGGCTTCGATTTCCGGTATGGTCTTATCCAACACCGGCGATCCGCTGGCATACGCATTCATCGAAGTCCGGTCGGCCGATCGCGCTACGGACGTCGCGTCACCCGCAGTCTGGGCCTATGCGAACACAGACAGCAACGGATTTTACAAAATCGACCACCTGCCGGCCGGGACCTATTTTGCGCAAGCCCAATTCTGGCAAGGAACAAGCTTCGGCCAGCAGTGGTACGATCATGCCGACGACCGGGCAGGCGCCACGCCAATCAAATTGGTTGATAACACGCATCGCGATGACATCGATTTCGATCTCACCCTGCGGCCCTACTTCGGCGCCATCGCCGGTACGGTGACCGACGAAGTCAACGGCGTACCCATCGCTCGCGCTTATGTGGAAATCTCTCCGATCCATTACGATTTCACCACAGCGCCGCTCAGCGTCTGGTCATTTTACGCCGTCACCAATGAACAGGGCAATTTTCAAATCGAATATCTGCCGGAAGGCGAGTATCTGGTATCGGTCTATGCAAACGGCGCCTTCGAGTTTTTTCAGGATGCAGTGGTTGCTGAGTTAGCCTCGCCGGTAAAAGTGGTAGGCGGGGAGACCACGGCGCTTAACTTTGGACTCAGCGCGCGAAACGAAGGGTCGGGAGTGATTTCTGGCACAGTCACGGGTGACCCACAGGGCGGGCGGCTCGAAATCGCCGTGGTGATTGCCCGGCCCTCGGTTGTGCCGGCAATTTGGCCGGACTCTCAGATGTTTTTCACCGCGATTGTCAACCCCGATGGCTCCTACAAGATGACCGGGCTGCCGGAAGGCGAGTACTTCCTGTTTAGTTTTGCTCCCGGCTATATCGGCGAATACTACGACAATGTGTTCGATCCTGCCGAAGCCACATTAGTGAAAGTGGACGGCGTGGATCCGACGACTGGCATCGACTTCAAACTGTCGCCGATGTACATACTGGAAGCGGACGGCTTGGCCAGAGCGCAGTCCGGGTCCACCGTGTTTGGCAAGGTTACGGATTCCGATGGTCGTGGGATTCAGGACGCAAACCTTTATCTGCTCAACAACGCTGAACAGCCGGTTTCCTTCGCTCGCAGCAACGCCGAGGGGATTTACGAGCTCCGGAATGTACCGCCGGGGCAATACCGCCTGCAAGCCACCCATCTGGATTATGACAGCGAGTACAACGACCAGGCCGTCGATTTCTCGGCAGCAGAACCGTTGCAGGTCAGCGGCGGGACGGTTGAAGTCAACTTTAGCCTCAACCCCAAAACCGTCACGGACGTGCCGGATCGACTAAATCCGACCATACCACAAACAGTGGAGCTTTACGGCAATTATCCGAATCCGTTTAACCCGGCGACGCGCATTTCCTTTGGCCTGCCGGCGCAGATGCATGTCAAGCTGCGTATCTTTAACCTGCTGGGTCAGGAGGTGGCGCAATTAGTCGATCAGGTGCTGGGCGCGGGCGTTCACAACGTGAATTGGGATGGCCGCAACAAATTTGGACAGACCATGCCCAGTGGGATTTATTTTTACATTTTGCAGGCGGGCAGCCAGCGTTTTGCCGTCAATAAAATGACATTGATGAAGTGACCGAACTAAGAGAAAAGCTGACCCCGAGAACATTCGGGGTTAGCTTTTGTTTTGTGACTAAATAAATTGAACACTGATGAAAATACAAATTAAGCTTTGTTTATTGAAGATGGCTTTGACTTCGACGCCATGAGTTATCGACATTGTTTTCCGTGTCAATCATTTTGCCATTAAATTATTTTGCCGTATAATTATTCTGCCATAGTTTGGAGGCGAGCTATGAATCTCAACATCTTAAAAATCATCCTAATCGCAACAAGCTTTCTCCCGGTTCAACTTTTCAGCCAATCCGAAGCTGGGTATAAATTGCTCGCCCTGGGCGGCGTCTTTTCCCCCAGCGACGATGAAATCCGCAATATCTATGGCGATGCGTTATTGGGAAAAGTCGAGCTTGCAGCTCCATTGAGCCCCTTTAGCCGGCTGCGACTGGGTGCGAATGTCTTTAGCCGCAATGGCGATCCTTTTTACCAATCCGGTGATTTTAACGCCGGCGATGTGGCCGACTTAACTTTGAAGGGGGTTTCCCTCTCTCTGGAAACCAATCCGTTTCGAAAAAACAAAACACAAGTTCAATTGTATTTCGGGGCAGGAGTCGATTATGTTTTTGCCAACGAGGAGATACTCGGTCGGGAAACCGGAGACGGGAGCGCTATCGGCGCACACATTTCCGTTACACCGGAATTTCCTCTTTCCCAGAGAGTTTCCTTTGTCGCCGAAGCGAGTTATCGCTGGCTTGAGATTACCTTTAAGAGCGGACGGAACCGCTACAAGTTTAATCTATCGGGGGCGAGTTTGCTCATCGGACTGGCGCTTCGTCTCTGAAATAAATGGATTGTTGGATTACTGGAGTGATGCAGTACTGGAGTAAGAGATGGATGTGTTGCAAACGTGCAAAAAAAATCCATTGCTCCAACAATCCAATACTCCGTTTGATTAATTATTAAGAACTTAACATATTTAAT
>JBHHWX010000230.1:0-9260 GCA_046756745.1 bacterium
AAATAGGCGATATTCGCATTTTAGCCTTGCCGTAAGGAGAAATATTTTGGGTATTAACTGATCTATCTTCAGAACAACTTATAGATAAAATCAATAATATTCTCCAAAAAAAACCGAGTATTAAATTATTTCTCATCTGTTATTTATCCGATCTTTATGTTAAGCATAACGATCAGCGGTTCACCCCGAGGGCTCTTAGAACCACAAAGCTTTGGATTTGCACCAAACTTCTGCCATTGCACCGAACGAGCGGTTATTTTCCGAGCCGCCCTCGCGTGAGGCGATCTATTTCCTGAGCTTTACGGCTGTGCCGTAAGCTAAAAGTTCAGCCGCACTCCCAACAACACTAGTAGTCATATAGCGAACATTGATTATTGCATCCGCCCCCATCTCTGCAGCCTGGGCGATCATCCTGTTAGTAGCCGCTGCCCGAGCCCTTCCCATCATCTCTGTGTATTCAGTCAGCTCGCCACCGAGGATCAATCTGACTAAAGCGGATAGATCTTTTCCAAGCCAGATAGCAAATACCGTATGGCCCTGAACCAGACCGAGAATCTTTGTGGTCTCTCGTCCAGGTATTTCTGCGGAATTCATCAGCGAAACCCGGGGGTCGGGCTCAGTAACAGGAAGCTCCACTCCTGATGTCCTGCTTTTCCATTGTTCGAGAGCCACTGTCAGCAGAACCACGAGGATACCCCCTAAAAGGCAGAAAACCGCCATCTGGAGCCACCAAGGCATGACCGGATCCTCGGCAACGATCACGTACCAGGGCATGCCGGCAAATACCGCAGTGAAGAGCCCGAGCACAAAAGCCAGCGAGCCAATATGTCGAAGTACTTTCATAGCTCCTCTTTAAATTATTTTGAAAACATCAGCTACTTTGTTTTATCACCGTGTACTTGACGCTAACCACATTGCCTTCCACAAGAGCACGATCTTCCTTGCTCGGAGGTGGAGTGAATTCTTCGCCAGGACAGCAGGCCATTGCTTCCAGCTCTTCGGGAGTGAGGGTATGACGCGCCACAATCCGAATTTCAGTAAAGCCTGCTTTTTTCACCGTCTGCCAATAGTCCTCTTCATGAATTGCCCCTCCCAAACATCCCGCCCAAGTTGACCGGAAGCGCTCCCGCAGCTCAGGGTCGATATCGTCGGTGAGGACAATATCCGAGATGGCGAGCCGCCCGCCGGGTCGTAGGATACGAAAGGCTTCTTTGTACACCGCGTCCTTGTCCGGGCATAGGTTAATGACACAGTTAGATATCACGACATCCGCGAAACTGTCCGGAAGTTGTGTCTTCTCCATGTCCGCGACGCAAAGTTCGATGTTTCTGTCTTGGAATCCCGCCTCTGTCACAGTCTGCTTTGCTCGCTCCATCATTTGAGGTGCGAAATCTATTCCGATCACTCTGCCTTGTTCCCCAACCTTGTGAGCGGCCAGAATGACATCTATCCCGCCGCCGCAGCCAAAATCCACGACCACATCACCAGGCTGAAGGTTTGCAAAGCCGCTGGGGTTGCCACAGCCCCGTGAGAGGTTAAGAGCCCCCTCCGGCACTAAGGAAAGTTCTGTCTGTCCATAGAGTCCCTGGTCAACCGCATAGCCCGAACCGGGCTGTCGTTTGCTGGGTCAACAGGGCGCTTTGTTGCCGCCCGTTTCAGCGAATTTGCCGTAGCGGGTCTTAACCACTTGTCTGATTTCATCTGTTATCATTTTTCTCACTCCTCTTTGTTTCCTCAAAACAAAGTCGAGTCGGCTAACTTGTATTTTCTCCTTGACCAATCACGTAACTACCGATAAAACCTTTTCTTTAACCGGTTTTTTCTTTGCCGGCATTTTCCCGTTGCTGAGAGCTTGTTTGGTAAACTCGACTTCCTCTTTGGTGACGTGTTTGCGCAATTCTTCCAGCTCCCGCATCACTCTCGCGAACTTCTGTCCTTCCGCCGCGCTGATCCATTCTAACTGCAAGCGCTCCGGACGGATGCCCATTTTTTCCAATTTATCCCAGAGCTTCTCAACGCGCTTCTGAGTCCAGGTTACGGCATCGATGTAGTGGCAGTCAGAGAAGTGGCAGCCGGAAATCAGCACCAACGGCGCGCCTTTCTTAAAGGCGTGCAGGATAAAGTCTTCATCCACGCGCCCGCTGCACATGGTGCGAATGAGCCGGACGTTGGTGGGATATTGCAGCCGGGAGGTACCGGCATTGTCGCCGCCGGCATACGAACACCAGTTGCAAGCAAACGCGACAATTTTCTCCATAGGTTTGTCAGATAAAATCGCGTCGATTTGCGCATAGTACTGCTCATCCTCGAAATGCCGCATGGTGATGCAATCGGTGACACACTCCGCCGCACAGGTGCCGCAGCCGGAGCAGGCCGCTTCGATAACCTGCGGGAAAACGCCCTCTTTTTTGCTCGCCGGCGTAATCGCATGAAACGGACACACGCGCACACACCGGCCACAGTAATTACACTCTTCCTCATGGATTATCGAGGTGATGGCTTCGATCTGCACTTCGCCTTTGTTGAGCAGAATATTAGAGCGCGCGACGGCCGCGCTGGCCTGAGTGACGCTCTCTTTAATGTCTTTTGGCGCTTCCACACAACCCGCGAAATAAACCCCTTTGGTCGGCGCATCCACCGGTTTCAACTTCGGATGCGCTTCCATCACAAAACCATCCGGCGTTGGCGAAAGGGTCAGTAACTGCCGGATGAGCGCGCTGTCTTTCCGAGATATCAAACCCACGGCCAGCACAACCATCTCTACTTCGTGTCTCTCGATTTTCCCAGTCAAGGTATTTTCAACGGTCAAGTGCAGGTTTTTGCTCTTCGGGTCCTCTTCAATGTCGCCGGGCAGGCCCCGTATGTACTGCACCCCGGATTCCTTGCTGCGCCAGTAAAGATCCTCAAAACCTTTTCCGAAGGAACGGATGTCCATGTAGAAGACTATGCTCTGAAGCCCGGGATAATGATCGTGTAACAACAACGTATCCTTAATTGTGTTCATGCAGCAGATATTGCTGCAATACGGCGCCCCGCGGTTTCGAGAACGCGAACCGACACATTGGATAAAAGCAACGCTTTTCGGAGTTTGCCGGTCTGTGGGCCGGATAAAATGCCCTTCTACCGGCCCGCCGGCGCAGATGAGGCGCTCGAACTCCATACTGGTGATGACGTTTTCAAAGTTGCGATAGCCGTACTCATCCATTTCCGTGGGGTCGTAAGGCTCCATGCCTGTGGCCACGACGATCGTGCCCACTTCCACATCTAAAATCTCGTCCTCAGCGTCATAATCGATGCATTGTTTTTCACAGGCATCGGCGCACTTACTGCAGGCGATGGGATTGGCGCCCAAACAATCCTCCATATTGAGAACATAAGAAGAGGGAACAGCCTGTGGAAAGGGAATGTAAATCGCTCTCCGCGATGAAAACCCTTGCTGATATTCATCCGGTACCACGACCGGGCAGACCACTTCGCAATCGCCGCAGGCCGTGCAGTCTTCCTCGACAACATAGCGGGCTTTTTTTCGCACCGTGGCTTTAAAATTGCCCACGAAACCGGTGACGTTCTCAACTTGACTGTTGGTGAGAAGCTTAATCTTGGGATGCCGACCGGCATCCATCATCTTAGGACCGAGAATTCATATACTACAGTCCATGGTCGGGTAGGTCTTGTCCAGCGCCGCCATGATGCCGCCGATGGTCGGCTCTTTCTCAACCAGATAGACCTGATATCCGCCGTCAGCGATATCCAGCGCGGCTTGAATACCGGCGACGCCGCCGCCGATCACCAAAGCCGCCTGCGTCACCGGAAAAATAGGTTCAACCTGAGGCTGTAAAAGCTTGGCTCTAAAAACAGCGCTGCGCACCAAATCCATGGCTTTCAAGGTTGCATCTTCTTTTTCGGTCTGGTGTACCCAACTACAGTGCTCGCGGATATTCGCCATCTCCATCAGGTAAGGATTCAAGCCGGCGTCGTCTACACAGTGACGGAACGTGTGTTCGTGAATCTTCGGTGTACATGAAGCGACGACAACGCGATTGAGCCGGTACTCCCCGATAGCGCGTTTGATCTCATTTTGTCCGGGATCGGCACAAGTGTACTTGTTGCCTACTACCGCCACCACATTAGGCAGAGTTTTGGCGTATTCCGCTACAGCTTTGGTATCGACTACACCAGCGATGTTCAAGCCACAGTCACAGACAAAAACACCGATTCGGATGTCCTGCTCTGTGTTGGCGCCGTTGTTTTTCATTTTAGAGAACCTCCATTTTTATTTTAAGTAATTTGAGTCAATGTGCCATCATTTCGAATAAAAAGATAGACTTTCAGTTACTATTAGGTCAAATGACCTCCACGCTCTTACTCTTACTTTCTCCTACTCTTACTCTTACTCTTACTCTTACTCATCTCCCGACTCTTCAAAAGCGAGTAGGAGTTTGAGTAGGAGTACGAGTAAGAGTGGCCCTTATTTTAATAAGATCACCTTTCGACTATCCGAAAAATCGCCAGCCTCGAGCCTGTATAGATAGACGCCCGATGGCAGCAGCCTGCCCCGGTCGTCGCGGGCGTCCCAGACGACTCTATGAATCCCGGGGGTTTTCTCCTCATTTACTAATGTGCGAACCAACTGACCCAATATCGTGTACACTTTTATCGAAACACGTTCAGAATTGGGGAGCTGATACTCGATCACCGTCTCCGGATTGAAGGGGTTGGGGTAGCTCTGCGACAGGCCATAGCTCTGTGGGATGGGTTCCGAAGTTTGATCCTGCATGTCAACTGTTGTTTTTGGAACTTTTCTGACAAAGGGCGGAATGGGTGGCCGTCTTCCATATTTCTCATAGAAAAGCGCAAGCTCAGCTTGCGAATGCGATGACGCTTGCCTGGCGGCCGCCCCTCCGCCGCCAACGGACACGGTAGATGGCACACTGAAGACCAGAATCCAGTACCCTTGCTTCGGCTGCACTGTAAATGGATTGACTGCAACATAGCTCTGAGTAAGCGGGTCCCACCCAAACATCGCGATTACGCTGCCTGGAGGGTCGTCCACAACAGGACTGGTTTGCCACACCGAGCCAACCAGATCGTAACCTTGTTGAGTATAGTTATTCGTGTATGAAGCCAACGGAACTCCGGAAACCTCTGCCGTAGTGGCAACCGGCATGAGGAGCCAGTAGCCCCTTTCCGGCTCGAGCACGGTGGCCGCGACATAACTCTGGGTGGCATAATCCCAACCAAAGGCTGAGATCGCCTCGGGGAATAGCGTCCCGAGAGACCTATCCTCCGGTATGACCGGCAAAGAAATGAAATACCAGGCGCCACCCGCTACCGGGAAGTCGTAAGTAATGCTCGAAGCGCCTAAAACCGCATATTTAAGCGGCAGAAGATTGGGATCCACGGGCGCCCACTTATTGATGGGGCCGTCAATATTACTTTCCAGGAAATAAAAAAAGGTTCTGACCGTGGTCGAAGTGGTAGAGCTGTTTTCATACATATAAAAGGATGCGTCATTGGGAGTGGCTGCTGAATAGGCCACTTGACTCAACCAGGCCCAGGGCACTTCCATATAGGAAAAACTGACCACCGCTTCTAACATCCAACGGTCCACCACATAAAATCCGGCTGCAAGTTCGGGTAAGGGCCGTTTTATAAAGTTAACCGGTATATCATTATTGGTTTTGGACAAGGTGGCATTACCGCGGCTGATCTCGTAGGGTGGCGAAACATGCCGCACCGCCTCGTAGGCATTGACCCGGCCGTAGCCAAACTCGGGATCGGGACCACTTACTCCTTTATCATCCGCGGACCTCTTGATGATCCATTCCAGGTCGTAGTTGCGCAGGTTGGGATTGACGGCCAGCAGCAGCCCGGCAATGCCGGTGACATGGGGCGCGGCATAAGAGGTGCCGTTTACATAGTCGTACGAGCCCTGGCTGGTTCGGATGGTCGAATATATATCATGTCTTTCGTCACCATCCGCATTGCCACCCGGTGCGGCAACATCGGTATAGTCCCGACTAAAGGAGTAGCTTGCCTGGGCATCTCCATTTGTAGTCGCTGCGACGTTCAATATCCAGGAGCCGAAAAGGTTGGGATACTCCCCTGCGCTGGCATCTTGCGGATTGGAAATTATCGGTAAGACGTCGGCTTGATAAGCCGCCAGGAACTGGTCGGACAAAAGCTGCGAAAAACCCGCAATGCCCCAACTGTTGTTCAAAACCCGTGCGCCGGCGGTCACGGCATCGTCGATGGCAGCGATGATGGCGGTGACGTTGCTGATGTGGAAATCATCGATCGACTCCGCGTGGATGGCGGCATTCCAATCCACGACGGCCACTCCGATGCTATTGTTGCCTGTGGCAGCCGCGACCCCGGCCACAGCCGTGCCGTGATCGGTGAGAAACTGGCTGTCCCCTGAGACCCGGTTGGAAAAATCCGGGTGGTTGCCTTGAACGCCGGTATCGATAAAGCCTAATTTCACCGTGTTGCTGCCGGTGGTGATATCCCAGGCTTGCGTGGCTTTAATGTCCGCGCCGGGGGCGCCGCCGAATTGTCCGGTATTTTTGAGATTCCACTGCAGGTTGAAATGTGTGTCGTCCGGAACGAGCTCACGAAAAATCGGCCGTTGGTCTTTCTCGACGATAGCGACCGCCGGCTGCCCCTTAAGCGAATCGATGACCGCCTGCCGCTCCACCCCCCTGGGCAAGCGAATGACAAACAGATTGGTGTAATCCGGGGTCTTGTAGATGCGACCGTCGTTCAGAACCCGCAGGGTATCGGCCTGTTTAAAGCGCGGGATGCCTTTGGCGATCTCCTCGGCGCGCGCCTCTTGCAATAGCTGCTTGACCCGAACGGGTAGAACCGCTTCGCCGATCCCGCCGCGATCCCTGCCCTCCGGCAGCCGGGCGCTGTTGGGTTGGAACATCACCAAGATGCGCCGCTCCACATCATCTTGTTTTTGTGCTGATAACGGAAAAGACACCCCCAGCAGAAATAAGGTTACCACAAGCATGCTCACGAATGAGTGAATATTTTCGATCATCACTACTAATAACGTTATTACGTAAGTTTCAGCGATATTTTATGGGCTAAACTTTTCAAACACCTTGCCGGTTCACTTTGGGATTTGGTTTTTGGGATTTGGGATTTCCGGCTTGTCCGGGTTAGGTGAAACCGGTTGGAAAAGGATAAGAAAGAGGTTTGCGCAAAGAGGTCTTTGAATTGTGCATTTTGAACCTTATTTTTGCTCTTTAGAAAAAAAGGGCCGCCCCGGGCCGGATACACCCGTGCCCAGACAAGTAGGCGCCTTTTTGTCGATGATGGGCGTATCGGAAGAACCCTGCCAGGTGGCCGATACGCTCTTTCTTGTTTTGTTAGCAGCTTAAAAAGTCAACTGCCGCTTGTTTTTGCCGTTTGCATCCATGACCCACAATTTGCCATTGCCCTTTTGATCCGTGTTACGATACGAAAACCTCGTATAAACGATCCGTTGCCCATCTGGGCCCCAGGAGGGTTCCAGTCCGCCTTTTGAAGTAAGTCGCTTGGGCTTGCTGCCATCGACATTCACGACCCAGATTTGCGCGTCCCGGTTTTCCGCAGAATCCACCTGGAACACTATTTTCCAGCCGTCCGGCGAAAAGGAAGGATGATTGATATCATTTGTATCCTGAAAGCCATGTTTTGACGGGTCAAATACGATTCCGAGATTTGACCCTAGTGTATTCATAATCAATAGCTTCGATTTCCTCGCATCCCCAGGCCAGCCGACAAAACAAATTTTATCTCCATCCGGTGACCAGTCGGGATTCAGTCCGGCAATCTGTTTGATCTGTCGTTTTTCATTGCCATCGGCGCTGACAGCCCAGATGCCCCAATCGCTATACGCACCATCATTAATATGGAAGGCTATCCATTTGCCATCCGGACTCCAGCTGGGATGAAATTTTCGCAAAGCACCGGTGGTCAATTGCAAAACGCTGTCTTTGGTCACCGTCATTTTGTAAATTTGGGCATCTTTATTCACGGCCAGCCATTTACCATCCGAGGACCAATCGGGCAGGTCAAAGTAGGTGGGTAAGAAAAAGCGTTGATCTGTCCCATCTGCATGAATCTGCCACAACCCCGAAGAATCTATATTGGCCGGAGTGTGTCGAAATAAAATGACATTATTTGGTCCCCAGACTGGCCCGCCATAATTTCGTGATGGCAACTCACCCGGCAGAACCGGCTCTCTCGGCTCCACATCACAGGCCGTCAGGGCAGCCAACGACAGAATAAGTCCAAACGTCAAGATTTCGAATTTCATTTTTTCACACCTGAAACACTACTTTTTGCCCGACTGGCGACCAGTCAGGAGAGTAAGATCCTAAGCTTCTTCCAAGACTACCTTCTGCTGCCCAAATGCATTTAAAACGGCAAAATAGACGCCGCTGGCTACAGCGCGTCCGTTATTTTCTCGTCCATCCCAGATGAAATGGTGGGTTCCCACCCGCAAATGTCCGGAAAAAATTTCCCGAACACACTGTCCTAAGACATTGTACATTTTTAAAGTTACCTGTGCATCTCCCGGTAACTGAAATTGAATGGTCGTGGTTGGATTGAAAGGATTGGGATAAACCGGGGCTAAAATATAATCGGTCGGAAATTCAGTTTCACGCGTATCCACAGAGAGAGGCAGGATGATAACAGGTCGTGCCGGATCATTGCTGTAAACGTTAATTTGTCCTTGGAATTTTTTATTGCTATCGGCTGAACTGGTGAGAAATGTTAAGTCCTTTCGTCGAATTTCGCCTGGCTTTAAGGCGCCGGAGTCAAAATTATTTTCTAATGAAGGAAAGCCAGAATTTAGGATAATTTTCGCTACGCCACTACTTCCATTGAGATAGGGCCAAATGATTTCTCTCCCTGAACCGTTAGAATAAGATTCAGAAAAACGGATTGAAAACAAAAAATAATTCGATGGAAGACGTAAAGAGTCCATATGCACACCGGTTTCAAAAATAAGGTGTGGTTCTGAATTATTGATTGTACCACCGATACCAGCACCCGGAAAAGGTGTCACTTTAACTCTATTCTGACTCTTATCCTTGCCATTAAAAAAACCGATAGCTAATGATAACTTATTTTCAGGAGAGAACTTATACGGATCTACAAACAGATAGATCCATTGCTTGACGGTCTTAAAATAAATCTTAGCCGCATGTAATAGCTCGCCATTTTTTTCATCAATTAAATGCAGCACCGAAGCATCTTGCCAT
>JBHHWX010000231.1:0-9193 GCA_046756745.1 bacterium
GCTTCAGCTTGCTCTGGGAGGGGCGGCACAAAAACACGCTGAAGCGTGAACACCCTACGAATTACCTACCCTGAATGACACCCGCACCACCCGTAACTGACCGATTACCATAATTCTATTCATCCAAGGGATAGGATTCAGTGTCCTTTGTACTACAAACCTGCAACATCGTGTTTTTTTAGCACAGTTTTTTTAAGCCACTGATTTTCACGGATTAAACACGGATTATTGTTTTTCGTGTTGAGCTTTAATTTTTCCAAGGATTTTTCATCATTACCACTTTGATGGAATTCGTCGTTTCACGGAAACAGTACGACTCTCTGTAGAATTTTTAAGAAATCCGTGTTCATCAGTGTAAATCCTTGGCTAAATATTTTTTAATTATTACCTCTCTTTTGGTTGCGGCTCTGCTGCGCCGTGCACTTCGCGGTTGATGAATTTTTCAGGTTAAAAAATTTAATCAAGACTCGTAGAGTAACTGGATATCAAATCCTCGAATCGCTTCAGAAGATCTTTAAGCCTTTTTGAATCGTGCGCCTTAGCGGCTTGTTCGATATCGTGTCCTAATACTGTTATGTCATCGAAGCCGTAGCTGCTTCCACTGCCTTTGATGTTATGACCAATAAAGCCTATTTCTTCAAATTCCGAACGCTCGAGCGCACCGGAAAGCGCCTGGTGGCGTTCTCGTAGATTGTTAAGATAGTAACCTCGCAGCTTTTCCATCTCTTGTGAAATCTCATCTTCAACAGACGGAGTGAGATCTTCGGCTTCGCCACTCGGGGAGCTCCGAAGTTGTTTGTGAAGACAGGCTACGAACGTTTGTTTGTGGATGGGTTTTGTGATGTAATCATTGCATCCGGCTTGAATGCATTTTTCAGCGTCGCCGCTCATTGCATGCGCCGTCAGTGCGATAATCGGTAGGTCACTGAATTTGGGATTTTTTCTAATGATTCGCGTTGTTTCGAACCCATCCAGGCCTGGCATTTGCATATCCATCAAAACCAGATCAAAATGACCGACATCCAGCGCTCGCAACACCTCATGGCCGTTTTCAACAATCGTGATTTGATAACCCAAACGAACGATGATTTTCTTGAACAATTTCCAATTGACTTCGTTGTCTTCAGCCAAAAGAATGTGCGGCTGATACGATTCCTCTATCTCGCTCTCTGGCGAAAGAGTCTGACCGCACACTTTTTCCTTTTGAGAATCTGAAGACACGCCATGTTCTTTTTTATTTTCTCCTTGCGATTCAAAGGGCTCTGTGTAAGGTTTCATGGGCAATGAAACCGTAAAGGTCGAGCCTTTTCCCGGCGTGCTCTGTAAATGAATACGGCCTCCCATTAATTCGGTTAATTTTTTCGTGATGGCCAAACCCAAGCCGGTTCCCTCACTTTTCTTCGTCAGTTCGTTATCCACCTGTACAAAGGATTCAAAAATCCTGCTTTGCTGTTCAATTGGAATGCCAATACCTTGATCCCTGACTAAAATTTCTAATTGAAAATCTTCTTTGGCATTCAGGCTTTTTTTCCCAGGTCTTGCTTCTAAGAGGATACGCCCGCGATCTGTAAATTTCGCTGCATTGGAGAGTAAATTGAGTACGATTTGACCGATTCGGGTGGGATCGCCGACAAATGCTGACGGACACTTCTTTGATAGCCGCAACTGCAATTCAACGGGTTTTTCCGATACTTTAGGTTGAACAACGCGAATTTTTTCTTTGAGCAGCTCCCCAAGATCAAAGGGACTGGATTCCAACTGCAGCCCTCTTGATTCAATTTTCGCTAAGTCCAAAACTTCGTTGATAACATTAAGTAAATACAGGCCGGAATCGAGGATAATTTGCGCAGACTGTCTTTGCTCGGCCGTGAGATCTTCTTCCAGAAGCAGCTCAGCATAACCCAAGATACCGTTGAGAGGCGTTCTGATCTCATGGCTCATGTTCGCAACAAAGTCACTCTTGGCGCGGTTCGCCATTTCAGCGGTGTTTTTTGCATCCTGTAACTTCAATTCAGCGCTTTTACGGTCGGTAACATCGCGCAAAGTCACACAAACAACGTTCTCTTTGTCCCAGGAAAGCGGGGTTGCGCTTAAATCGAACAGAACCGTCGTACCATCGGCTCGAAGAAAGGATTGTTCTACAAAGACAGAATCATACGTGACGATTTCACTCAAAAGTTCATGACAGTCTTTGGGAGATTCCGGCGGAAATAGAATCGAAAATGACTTTCCCGCTAAATCAATCTCCTTAAATCCTAATAATCTTGTTGCTGCTTTATTGATATATAAAATTTCTATGTTTGGATTTTGAACAATTATCAAAGCGTCTAATACGTCATCAAAAATGGGGACAAACCTCCGTTGTTTTAGTCGAAAGGTTTGAGACCACTCGTATTCTTTCACAGCCTGGAGCAAAATGGATTGCAATTCAGAAGACTGAAGCGGCTTTTGCAGAGTCTTCCAAACCACATCGGAGCTGATAACTTCGACGTCTTTATCCGTGTTGTCAAAACCTGAAAAAAGAATATTTACCGAATCAGGGCAATAGTCACGAGCTCGTTTCAGCAGAGCCAAGCCCGACATGTTTGGCATACTTTGCTCGGTCAAAATAACCTGCACAGGGTGATTCCGCAAAATCCCAATCGCATCGTGACCGTTCTGGGCTAAAAAAACATCGACATCGGATCGATTCTGTAGAATTCGTTGAATCAATTCTAATTCTTGAGGCTCGTTTTCTACGATTAAAAGGGAAACATTCTCCATGAGAGATTCCAATCGGTTGCGGCTTTGCTGCGTTAGTTTATTCTATCGGCTTATTCGAATCGAATGTAAAATGTAATCATAAAATATATAAATATATTGACAAACGTGCGCCAGGAGTTTAATTTAACGGGTATGAATCGCTGCACAGTCAACCTTATCGAAGTCGTTGATTCTCTTCTTCCATTACAAATATATGGGAATATCGATATTGGGATCACCGGAGTCGCATTCGACTCACGAAAGGTGCAAGCCGGAGATGTTTTCATAGCCATTGCCGGTTTAAAACAGGATGGCAACGCTTTCCAGCGTCAGGCGCTCGACTCAGGGGCGGTTGCCATTATCGCAGAAGCAAAACCGCAAATAGATACGGCGCCGTATATCCAAGTGCAAGATGCTCGACGGGCTTTAGCGGTTCTGGCGTCGGCATACTCCGGTCATCCTGATCGCTCGCTCCGTTTGACCGGAATAACCGGTACCAACGGCAAAACCACGACAGCTTATCTGACGCGCTCAATCTTGCAAGCGGCAGGTCACCATACCGGGCTCATCAGTACTATAGAATATATTTCCGGCGAGCAATCCATTCAAGCGGAGCGAACCACGCCCGACGCTTTGGAAATAAACAGACTCCTGTCCGAGATGGTTGAAACGGGCGCCACACATACGGTCATGGAGGTCACTTCCCATGGCTTGCAGCAAAAAAGGACGTATGGACTGGAGTTTGACCGAGCGGTTTTCAGTAATTTTGCGCGCGACCACCTGGACTATCATGGCTCACAAGAGCATTATTTACAGGCAAAATTGCAGCTCTTCAAAAGGCTTACAAACGACGCCATCGCGATTGTAAATGCGGACGATCCTGTCAGTCAAATTATTCAAAAGCAAACAAAAGCCAGAACTTGGAACTATGGCATCCGGTCACGCTCGGCTCCATTTACAGGAGAAGTTATCGAGATGGAGCAGTCCAAAATGCGCGTCGAGATGAATTTGCGAGGAAAGAAACTTCGTCTTACGACCCCTTTTCTCGGCGAACATAACTTGTATAATCTGCTGGCGGCTGCGGTTGTGGGCATGTCCTATGGCATCGAGCCTGCGACCATAGGGTCTGGTCTGGAGTCGCTGAAAAGTATTCCTGGCCGGATGGAGTTTATCAAGTCTAAGCACCCGTTCGACGTCATTATCGATTTTGCCCACACACCGGAAGCTCTCGAGCGTATCTTGCTGACAGTCAGATCGTTCTGCCCGGGGCGCGTCATTCTGGTTTTTGGGTGCGGCGGCGAACGCGATTCAGGCAAACGTCCGCAGATGGGCCGGATCGCGGAGCAATTTGCAGATCACATTATTCTTACCTCTGACAACCCGCGCAGTGAAGACCCGGAAAAAATTCTACACGATATTGACGCCGGGATTACGGATAAATCGCGCAGGAAAGTGGCGCCTGAACGAAAATTGGCGTTGGTTGAGGCTTTACAAAAGGCACGCCCCGGGGACGTCGTTTTAATAACGGGCAAAGGGCATGAAATTTATCAGGAAATCGCCGGAAAAAAGCGCTCGTTTGCGGATCGGGTGGTGGTTGAAGAATATTTATACGGGCTGAGCTAATTTTAATTGGGATTGCGTTTTCCCATTTTTGCCTTCTGCCTGCAAGAGCTCGGTAAAAGATTCAGCAGGAACAGGCCGGCTAAAATAAAATCCTTGGAATTCATCACATTTTAAGGATCGTAAATGCACAAGTTGTTCTTCGTCTTCGACGCCTTCAGCCAAGACTTTGAGTTTAAGGCTGTGGGCCATCGCAACAATTGCGGAAACAATGGCCAGATCATCATGATCCGTGTGAAGCCCTTTCACAAAAGAACGATCAATTTTCAATATGTCAAATGGAAACCGCTTCAGGTAACTTAAAGATGCGTAGCCGGTCCCGAAATCGTCAATGGCAATCTGTACACCCATCTCTTTCAACATTTTTAGCGTCGAAATTGAGTAATCTACATTCTGCATTGCATTACTTTCGGTAATTTCCAAAACAAGACGGTCCGGACGAAGTCCGGTTTCCTCTAATATTTTTTGAACCGTTTCTTTAAGTCTCATGACCCGAAATTGGCGGGGGGAGAGATTAATCGAGACACGTAAGGGAGGTAGGCCTGCCTCTTGCCAAGTTTTATTTTGTACACAGGCCGTGCGCATAACCCACTCGCCAAGCGGTACGATGAGTCCCGTTTCTTCTGCGAGAGCGATAAATTTAGATGGGGCTAATAAACCTATTTCCGGATGTTGCCAGCGGACTAAGGCTTCAACGCCGATGATCTGATAGCTGCTCAAATCCACCTGAGGTTGGTAATGCAGGACAAGCTCATTTTTTTCTATAGCCTGTCGAAGGCTTTCTTCCTGTTCCAAAAGTTCGAAAGCCGCGGCATCCATCGATGCGTTATAGAACTCATAGCGATTGCCCCCCTGATTTTTAGCGCGATACATGGCGATATCGGCGCGCGAAACCAGCGAATCCATAGCAGCGCCATCGTTTGGGTACAGGCTTATGCCGATGCTGGTTGTTAATAAAACTTCCTTGCCATCGATGACAAAAGGCTCTGACAATTCTCTCAGAATTTTTTGAGCGACCTTTACGGCATCCTGCGTCTGAATGATATGATCCAGTATGACCGTAAACTCATCGCCGCCAAGCCGGGCAACGGTATCGCTTTCCCGTGTGCAATTTCTTAACCTTTGAGCGACGGCCTTCAACACGCGATCGCCGATATTATGGCCCAAAGAATCATTAATGGGCTTGAATCTGTCTAAATCGAGAAATAATACGGCCACTTTATGCCCATAACGTTTCGCACGGGCCAAAGCTTGACCCAGACGATCGTATAACAATTTCCGGTTCGGTAAGTTGGTGAGTGCGTCATGGTACGCCAAGTGACGCTCTAACCGCCGAGCCTTTTCCAATTCGTCGATCATTTGTTTGTGTGCGGTGACATCCCGCAGCGTTGCAAGAAAGGCAGGTTCACTTCCCCATTCTGTTTCCACTACCCGCATTTCTGCTGTGACCACGGCTCCATCTTTGCGAATAACATCAATCTCTGCTTTTTTATCTGCTGCAACAGGAAAACCAAACTTCTCACCGACTATTTCTTTTGCCTTGCGGCCAAACAGGCCTTCAGAGGCGGGATTGACAAAACGCACATTTCCGTCCTTACCGACAATAACGATGGCGTCAGCATTCTCTTCAATAATTTTGCGACAATGAATTTCACTCTTTTGCAGCTCACTTGCTTTCTGTTCCAAATCAGCCAGGAGACGGTGACGACTTATGGCGTATTGTATGCAACGCATCAAGGATTTACTGCTAATTTTTCCCTTGACCAAATAATCCTGAGCACCCATTTGCACTGCTTTCAATCCCATCGTTTCGTCGTCACTCCCAGTCAGCACCAAAACCGGGACATTAGGAGCTTGCCTAATGAACTGTTTCATTGTATTCAGCCCCTGAGAATCCGGCAGTCCAAGGTCCAATAGAACCAAGTCATACTTGTCTTTGGTTATGTATTCTAATCCCGTGGAGAGTCGATCAGCAGTTTTCAAATTGAAGGGAACCCTTTCCTCGACGATAATCCTTTGAATAAGATCAACATCTACACGATCATCTTCAATAAACAGGATGTTTATTTGATTTTCTTTCATTTGTCACATTGACCAGATCGTCCATACTTAGATGAATTATCGGAAGATTTTAATTTAGATCAAATTAAATGATTTAAATAATGCTCAATAAACTTCTGCCCGCAGGACTTCTAAAGGCGGCCGGTCTAAAATTCCGCGGCTGTTGACCATCCCGATCAAAATCGTCAGTCCGGTGACCGCTGCCAGCCCCATGAGGAAGGGGAGAAATGTCGGCACAAACATGGAATCGAACACAAACAACGCCAGCGTCCACGCCCCGAGATAGGAAAGCATTAAACCGGTGAGAGCGGCGCCGCCTCCGAGAAAAGCGTATTCGACAACCATTATTTTCATCACCTGGCTGCGCGAAGCCCCTAAGGTTCGCAGCAAGACGCTCTCTTGAACGCGCTGAAACCGGCTGGTGATGACCGCAGCCGCCAGAACGATCAAACCCGTGAAAATACTAAAAAAGGCCATAAACCGGATGACAAAGGAGACTTTACTCAAAAAGTCGTCTAGGGTGCTGAGGACTAACGCCAAATCGACCATTGCAATATTTGGGAAAGCCTGGACCACCGCGCGTTGCAGTTTTGCAGAATGTCTCGTGGTTGGGGCTTTTGTGGACATGACATAAATCTGAGGCGCAGCTTCCAACACCCCAGCGGGAAAAACCACAAAAAAATTGGCCTGTATCCGCTGCCAATCCACCTCACGCAAACTGGCAATTCGGGTCGTCAGCGGAACCCCTTGCACGTTCCAAATCAAGGTGTCGCCGAGAGCCAAGTTCAGCCGGCCGGCGGCGCCTTGTTCAAACGAGATCGGAATCACCTCTTGTTCGCTCTCGACCCAGCCAATCCATTCCCCGGCAATCAGGGTTTCCGAATCGAGCAGCGAGTCGCGATAGCTTGTCCGAAACTCCCAGCGCAGGAGGCCGCGATTGACGGCGCGCGTGCTATCCTCGAGAATGGCCTCCACCGGCTCTCCTTTGAGCGAGGCCAGACGCATCGTCACCATAGGAGCTTCTTGAAGGATTGGCAAATCATAAGAGCGTATAAGCCGTCTGATTTCATCTTTCTGGTCGGGTTGAATATCCCACAAGACTAAATTCGGACGGTTTCCGCCGCCGACATAGATGACTTTTTGCAGCAAGGTATCGTGCGATAAATAAAGTGTGGCAATGAGAAAAGTGCCCAAACCAATGGCCAGCATCAGGACCAACGTTTGATTGTTCGGGCGATACAAATTTGCCAAGCCCTGACGCCAGATGTAAGGCCATGATTTCGGGAAAAATTTCTTAAAAGATACGGTCATCAGTTTTGCCACGCCGGCTAAAAGCCCGAAAGCTGCCACCAGCGCACAGGAGAACCCAATACCGAAAAGGAAGCTTTTCGTTTGTAAAATGGCGAGCAGGGACACGACAAGAAAAATGATGAGATAGAGCAACCACATGAGGCGACGATTAACCCTGCCGTGACCGTTTTCGAAAGACACGCGCAAAGCGAGAAGCGGCGAGACCGTGCGCAACGGCAACAGCGGCGGCAGAGCAAACAAAAGTGACATGACGAAACCGGCGGCGACGCCTTTGAAAACCGCCTGCCAGGCGAAGAACGGTTCGATAGCTACCGGTAAAAAATCGGAGAATACCCGCGACAACTGCGATTGAATGCCGATACCGAACGCAGCGCCAAGCGCCGAACCGGTCAATGCGATGGCGCCTACTTGAATGAGATAAATCAGAAAGGTCTCTTTCGACTCCGCTCCCACACAGCGAAGGATGGAAACATTTTCCAGCTTTTGCTTCACATAGACAGTCACCGCGCTGCCGACACCGATACATCCTAAAATCAACGCCACAAAGCCGACAAGACCGAGGAAGCGGAAAAGATTCTCCAGGGTCCTGCTCACCCGATCTTTCCGGTTTTCAACCGTTACGTAACGCAAGCGATATTTGTCGAAATGCGGGCGCAGGGTGTTCACGATTTCTGCCACATGACGAGAATCGCTGAACTTAAAATAAACCCGGTAATTGACCAAGCTGCCGCGTTGCAGGAGGTTTGTGGCATCCACGTAGTCAGCAGGCAGGTAAATGCGAGGATTGAACGTGCTGGCAATCGGCGGCTCGCTGGGTACCTTGGTGAGGGCGCCGGCAATGGTAAAAATTTTCGCGCCGATTTGCACGGAATCGCCATAGTCCGCATCGAACTGGATCATGAGGGTTTCGTCAACCAGAATGTTCGCGCCCGATTTGTACGTTTCGAGCGCTGCATCCGGGTCTGTCTCCATCTTGCCGTAAAATGGAAACTCGCCCTCAATGGCGCGGACTTGAACCAGCCGGGACTCGTTGCTTCTGAGGAAGTAGGCCATGGAACCGAAAAGCGTTTCCCGTGCTTGCTCGCCGCCGATAGAATCGATCACCGCTTCGGTCTCTGCTGAAAAAGGCTGCAGGCTGGAGAGCAGGAGGTCGGCGCCTAACAACACTTTGGCTTGCTGATCTATGGCGTGCTCGAGGTTTTGATTGAAGGTGCCGATGGAGACCAGCGCAGCAATACCCAGCACGATCGACGTCATAAATAAAAACAATCTTCTCCGATGCGACCGGCTGTCGCGCCAAGCCATTTTCCAAACCCAGGAATTATGCAGGGGAGATTTGGTATTCATTTGTTAACACGTACTCTTATTATAACGTCTATAAGCTTGTCCGGAAAGGCCAAAATTACTTCCCGAAGGCGTCTCGCCGAGGGTTTTTGGGCACAGAGTCGAAGGTAAACTC
>JBHHWX010000232.1:0-9180 GCA_046756745.1 bacterium
AGGGTGACAAAGTAGAAGTCAAAGGCGTCATCGAGAGTCTTGGCGACGATCATATTGTGGTTTCGGCAACCACCTTTTTCGTCGATGAGAACACCATCATCAAAGTGGACGATAACGGCGCTCTCTCTCTTTCAGACTTAGAAGACGGGATGTTCGTGGAAGTTCATGCTAAACGACAGCCGGATGGGTCATTGCTGGCAACCAAAATTGAAGTGGAATCTAAAAAAGAGGGTGACAAAGTAGAAGTCAAAGGCGTCATCGAGAGTCTTGGCGACGATCATATAGTGGTTTCGGCGACGACCTTTTTCGTCGATGAGAACACCACCATCGAAGAGGACGATAACGGGACTCTCTCTTTTGCAGACTTAACAGAGGGTATGTTCGTAAAAATTCACGCCAAACGACAGCAGGATGGGTCATTGCTGGCGACCAAAATCAAGATAGAAGATAGCGATAATCATGATGGCGAAATAGAAGTCAAAGGCGTCATCGAGAGTCTTGGCGCCGGTCATTTCGTGGTTTCCGGTATCACCTTTTTCGTCGATGAGAACACCACCATCAAAGAGGACGATAACGGCACTCTCTCTTTCTCAGACTTAGAAGAGGGGATGTTCGTGGAAGTTCACGCTAAACCACAGCCGGATGGGTCATTGCTGGCGACCAAGATTGAAGTGGAATCTAAAAAAGAGGGTGATAAAATAGAAGTCAAAGGCGTCATCGAGAGTCTTGGCGACGATCATATAGTGGTTTCCGGTATCACCTTTTTCGTCGATGAAAACACCCAATTTAAAAAGGACGGCAAAGATGTAATCTTCTTTTCAGATTTAAAAGTAGGGATGTTTGTAAAGGTTCACGCCTGGCAACAGTCGGATGGGTCACTGCTAGCGACCAAAATTGAGGTTGAGGATGATGACTAAATTACGATACCTTCTCGTTCAAGATTAATTCTCATTCCGTGGTTCAATGGCATGAATCACATCACCTCCTTTGTACTCCTCCAGACCGGAAAGGGGCGGAAAAATCAAATCCGCCCCTTTCTTATTATCTGAGCAGAAGCATTTTCTTGGTCTGTTTGTATCCACCGGTAGCAATGGTGTAGTAATATATTCCTGAACTAACCGCGCGTCCTTTATTGTCTATTCCATTCCAGTTCACTGAATAAACTCCCGGGACTTTTTTCTCATCCATCACGGCATTCGCGTTCATGCGCGGGACGCTCATCGGTTGCGTGACCCGCCAGGCGGGCAAGGGGTCGGCAAGGTCGATTCTCTCTGCCATTTCGGTCACGACGCCCCCACTCTGCCCACCGATGATCATCACCTTGTCTCGGTCCGATGGCAGCAGCACCGACATGCAGCCGTGCCGACCTCCGTAGTTGGACCACACGATCCCGGACCAGGACCAGGTAGCGATCTTAAATGTCCCGGTGACTTGCGAAGGCCCTGAATAGAATACATCTCCTGAGCTCAGCATGTGCATCCTCGGGTAGAGCGGGAGATCCACTTGCGAAACGATCTGCCAACCTGTTCCTGAGCCGGGCTCGTAAACCTCAACATCAGAGTTGATTTCACCTGTCCGCTCGTCAAAGCCCGAGAATACCAGCACCCGGCCATCTGCGAGCGTGACGTTCGTTGGATACCAGCGCCCGCCGGCCATGTCCTCGACGCGCGTCCAGGACTCGTCAAACGGGTCGAAGATGTGGGTTCTTCGTCGGTTAGAATAATTTTAGACGCCATGATTAACCTCTATTTCTTCTTACGCGCATAAAGTATGAATACTTAGATGATAGATAGAACATTCTTTTGCAAATATCTCAGTAAATGGAAAAGAGTTGGTCGTCATTCCCAACTATTGTCTTGTTGCGCGAGTTGCTACGGAAACCAAGTCAGAGGGTGGGATAAAACAGGATTGCTCATTGGTTCCTCTAAGTCCTTATATTATAATATCACTTTTAAACAAAATGTCCAAGTAAAATTATCCCACTCTATAAACTTTACACATAGATCCATGAATAGCAAGCCTGTAAAGTGCTACTCATGGCTTACTTTTCCACCACCCAATCCTTGACGGTCAGCGAGTTGAAATCGAGCAACCGCCGCAAAGTACCGTGACGCAGCTCCAATTTTCGGCTGCCTTTTTCGGCATAAAGAAACGGCCCATCGAATAATTTCCAGTCTTCATAATTTACCGGCTGACTGTTTATTTTCGGTGTTTCACCATAAGTGAATTCCAGAATATCTCCTTTTAAAGTTTCAAACGTTACCCGTGGTCGGGGTTCCGTTTTTGTTTTTAGCGACAAGGCACGAACCGCTTTCTTAAATTCGACAATGGAAGCAAACTGCGATGCTGGCGCCACGTGCACCACCGCGCCGTTCTTTAACGCCGTACTGTGTAAGCGCCAAGTCCCATCATCTTCCGGAAGCCATTGATACGGCGCCAAAGGATAATACGCCATCAGCGCCTCGCCGCCACGCGCAAAAATCCAGCCGGATGCGTCTTCCTCGCGCAGAGAAAGGTCTTTCGAGAAAAAACCGCTGATGTGCGAAAACCGTGTGCCTGGCGGAATATCGTAAAGCGCAATCACCACGTCTTCGTGCTGAAACACCTGTTCGTAAGGCGAGCCGCCGGTCCATTTATCCGGCGAGTCGTAGGTTTTCTTTGAACGCACCACCAGCTCCGTTATCATGCCCAGTTGCTCGGAAAAATACATGCCGAGCTCGTACGGCGAGGAATACGGATGGAGGGTGAACAACGTGTTGTGCACCCCGCGCGGGTCGTCCACGGCCCAGGTGACGTCCCAGGTGTGCTGCTGTATCGGCTGCAGCAGTCCGCCCTGACTGGAGCCGACGGCGTACTCCGGCCTCATGAACGCGACCTTGTAAACCGGCGCATTTTTGACCCGGCTAAACCGGATTCGGTGCCGGGTGCGCTTCAGCTCTTTGTGGACGTAAGATTGCGAACGGTCGGTAGCGATGCGGTAGAGGATTTCCGACGGCACGTAGCCGGACATGGCGAGGATGGCGGCCTGGCTGCGCGGGAAAAAGCGCGTATTGCCAAATAGCAGCCAGGCAAATCCGGTGGAGGGCTCCGACCCCGGCTCCTTCGCTTCTTTCGGATAAATACGGCTGTGCGCGCCCACATACATTCCGTTCAAATTCTCCACGGCGAAATCCGCGAGCAGATACTCCAGCATCATGTAGGCGCGTTTCTTCATATCCGCATCCTCTGCCCAAGCGTAAAGCTGCGCCATGGGTACGATAAACATGCCCAAATAATGCGGCGAGTCGTACTCCCCCTGTCCAATGCTTGTGGTGAGATCGATCCAGGCCAGCAAATAGTCCCTCGCCTCCACAAAATTCTCCTGCGAGCTTTTGCCGTTGAACCAGCGTTCTCCGGGTTCGCCGGGATACATTTGGCTGATGAGATAAAGCGACCCATAGTACATGGCCCAGTGATTTTCGGTGTCGCCGCGATAGGGGGTGTAAGTGCGCCACAATTCCCGCATGCGGCGTTTGTAAGCGTAAGGCAGGGTCTCACGACCCACGTAGGTGGCGGTCACAAATTGGACCATCCAAAACATGTCGCCGCGGGGATGGGCCATGAGCGTATCCAAACGCGCCAGTACCCAGGGTACATCTCGGTTTCGATACAGTTTCGCAGCGATATCGGTGTAGCCCCCTTTCGATGGCTCGGACGCCGGAATTCGGTCAGCGTAAAAATCGATCAGCGAGTCTTGGCGGGCGTGGTAAGCTGGCAGTCTTGTAGAGTTGCTAGGCGGGTGTTGCGCGGCTTGAGAAAGGCTGAGGTTTAGGCAGAGGCTGAGGCTGAGGCTAAGGCTAAGGCTAAGGCTAAGGCTGAGGTTTAGGTTTGAGAGCACATTTTTATTTGGAATCTGAGTTAAACCCATGAATTAGAACTGAACTTAATACGCTCAAAATAGTGGCAAGCCGGAACCCAAAAAATAAAAGAAAATCAAAAGCGCTCGCAAAGGCGCAGAGATCACGCTAAGGATTTTTCTTTGCGATCCCTTCGCGTCATTGCGTGAGAAGGTAACCACTCATTGATACAAAATCTTTAGAATTGTTTGAGGATCTTTAGAAACTAAGTTTAGTAGAATTAATGCGGGACCGCGTGGTAATCTATCGCCTCTCTCCCAATGCCTTAATGTACCAAGACTAATACCAAAAACTGAAGCAAACTCTACTTGTGTCATCCCAACTCTTTGGCGTAACTTCTTTACATCTACGTCCTTGGGTTCAAAGACTCGGGCACCATTGTCTTTGCCCTCTGCAAATTCTATTGCTTCCTGTAAACCTTGTTTTATACTGTCAAATACTTCACTCATAATTTTACTTCTTATAAGTTTTGATTAATATCTTCACCAATTTAGCTAATTCATTACGTTCAGCTTTACTTAAGTTTTTCTTCTCTCCTTTGCCAAAAATCGTCAACAAGAATAGGGGCATTTCTTCATCATAGAAAAAATAAATGACGCGAACCCCACCTCTTTTACCTCTTCCTTTACGAGACCAGCGAAGCTTTCGCACTCCCCCTGTTCCCGGCATGACTACACCCGATTTGGGGGCGAGTGGATAAATGAAAAATCAGTTCATTCCTCTCGTCCTCGTCTAGAAGTCGTTCTGCACGTCGAATATATTCTGGCACTTCGACGATCGTGATGTACATACCATAAGATAAATCATTGGATTACAAGAATCAAGTAAGAGTTCGCAAGACGATGTTTCGGTATGTGTGCTATTCCTTTCGGGAAGGTTTGATTTGTTCACCTCGCTATCGCCCGTATAAACATGATATCAATACGACGGAATGCGATCTTTTTTGCGTTTTGCTGAGCTACATCTGTGAACTTTTTTCACAATTCAGAATTGATTTGAACCGTTGTTTTCATTTGTCACTCAATATCGTTAAGTAGTAGCTTCTGTATTGGTTTAAGCAAAACATACTGAATTCACCCATTAAAATAGCGTCCTATAAAAGAAAAAGCAAGAACAATTAATGAGTAAACTTCATCTCTTGATTTTAAAAAAATGTTCGTTTCAAAACGGCATATAACTTTTTCTTTCCTAATGCGGCGAAGCCGCAAATGAATAGAACACGGATTTAACGGATGGAACGGATTTACACGGAATTGGTCTTGGATAAAACCTTATAAAATCATGAGCCACACGAGCCACATTCCACTCACTTCGACACATTCCACTAAGTCTAATCCGTTCAGCACCGTTAAATCCGTGTCATCCGCGTTCTATTTTTTTGCACCCTTTTCAGTCGGGTGCCTGACCGATGCAAAACTTTATTGATAATACTATTGGTTTAAGAAGGTCACCTTTTGGTATACCAAGTCAGATCGAAAACCAGCGCGCCGCGCAGACCGTGGTATTTCCAGGTGCGGCCAAAATCACCGGATTTGAAAACCCCTGCCTCGACCGTGGCGGCCCAGATTTGTCCTGTGGTTGTGGGATGAAACGCGACCGCATAGAAATTCTGAGTCGGCAGGCCTGTCTTTTGCTGACGCCAGGATTGGCCGGCGTCGTCGCTGATAAAAACGCCGGCGCCCCAGCCCACCGCAGCCAGGTTACGCCGGTCAGTGGGATCGATGGCTACGGAGTAAATCGAGGCCTGTGCGATGACGCCCTCGGCTTTTTGCCAGGTGCGACCGTCATCACCGGAAAGCCACACCCCGTGTGTTTGCGTGCCCGCCAGCCACATTTCCGGCGCGGCAGTTCCTTGTTGAATATCGAGTACGGTCACCTCTGCCGGCCCTACTAACGTCCACGACTGCGCGCCGTCCCCGGACAGGTACAGCCCGGACTCGGTACCGGCAAAAAGTCGTTTTGGGTTGCGGTGATCCACCTCCACCGCCTGCGTAAATGTGCGTTTCAGTCCACGGTTCGATTCCAGCCAGATGTCGCCGCGGTTCTCCGAACGCCAGACGCCATAGGCCGTGGCCACATAAACGCGTTCGGGGTTCGTAGACGCGATAGCGATGTCCAGCGCTTCGGTTACCCGCCAATCGGTGGTGAGCCGCCAGGAACGCCCGCGGTCCAGCGTACGCAGCACACCGTTACCGCACGCCAGAAAAATGATATTGGCGTCGTTCGGATCGACGGCAATGCCGTAAACCCGCGGATGGTTCCAACCGATATGCCGCCAGGTGGTATCGCCTTCGAAAGCATATAGTCCGCTGGCGGCGAGTTTGGCGCCCACGACGTAGGCCCGGGAGTTCACCAAACTGGCGTAGAGTCGAGGTTGCGCGCGGTCGCTTTCTGGAGGCGTTCGTTTCCCGTACCGTAAACGTCTCGTTTGCGCTGCGGATGCAATCCGCAGACCATTTGGCGTCGGCGATTCTATGAATGACAGCGCGGGGGTAAATCGCCGACGAGCGGGGTTGTACCGCAAACGTCTCGTTTGCGGGTGGATGTTTTTGGGGGAATAAAAGCTCGCGATAGGTCGAGCTGAGCTTTGCATCATTTCCGAAACCGGCTCAGCAGGCAAGCTGCCGTGGTCATGACCGCTCAGAAACACCAACACAAACGCCAGTAAAATCCCTAAAAAAACTTTTGCATCAAGCATGCTCGTACTCGATTTCAACTTCGCAGCGACCCGCGACCACCCCGGTGATATCGATGTAACAGCTTTGCTCGACGACGCTGGTTTGAAACGGCACCGTCTCTCCGTTCCACCGGGCTGCGCTGGCCCGGCAACCGGGGGGAAGTAGAATATGTAAGTCCAAATTACATCGCACTTGTGAGAATGAAATAGTGATAACCGCCTTTTCTTGCACGTGCCGGAACTCATACCCGAACGACGCCCCGGAAGCGGCATACCCCACCTGCACCTGCGCCTCGGCTTCCTCCGTAACCGCCCAGCGGGGGGAACAGCGCACATATTTGAAAGAGTATCCCAGATCCTCGATGCCGCACAGCCCCTCCACGAACGCGTACAGCATCGCCGACGCGCCCCAGCCGTCCGTGGACGAGACTTCCGGGCTGGTGCTGGTTTCTTTCGAACACGGGGTGCGATCGGGGAAATACCACAAGTAAGTTGCGTTGGATTCGGCGATCAGGTTTCGGTACTGTTCCAAAGTCTGCAAACCGTATTCTTCGAAACCGTGCTCGAAGGCCGCCCGGGCCAGTTCGCCGCCCACCAGCGGAAAAATGCCGCCGTTGATGTACGCCCCTCCGACCAGCTTTTCGTCCCCAAAAATGCCGTCCGGGAACGGCGGGTCGATGCCGAACCACTCAGCGAAGGCGTTTGTGTTTTCGCGACGATGTTGGTATTCGCGCAAAATGGCGACGGCGATGTCGTGCGTGGCCAGGCCGCGATTGATGGCCATGGGATTGCTCAAACTGAGCTGCTCGGCTTCGTCGCAGCCCTGAATCGTGACCGGGGTCAATTTGTAAAAGTGCGTGTAAAAGCGGCCGTTGAATAACAAATCGTTGGCGCGGGTTTGGATGCCCAGCGCGGTTTCCCGCCAATGCTCGGCTTCTTCCTCGGAGCCGACAATCTCGAACATTTGGCTGAGCAACCGCGCCGCTTCATAAACGCCGCTGTTGTCGCCGTGGGAAAGGCCCCAAAACGTGTCGTCAGTGATTTGAAAATTGAGCCAGTCCGCTTGGCCGGCGGTGTAATCGAAATCCCAAGTATCGATGGTGTAAGGACGCTTCACCAGTTGATGTTTCGCGTCCCAGCGCAGCGGATGGGACAGGGTGTAATTCATCGCCCTCGCCAGCGCGGGGAACAAATTGCGCAGCCAGGCCTCGTCGCCGGTCGCTTGCCAGGCCAGATACGCGGCTTTCACGAAACGATACTCCACGTCCGCTTCCACAGGCACGCGCACCCATTTTTCCCAGTTTTCGTGTTCGGTAGAATTTTTGGGCGGCTGGGTGAGCACGTAATCGAAAATCCGTCCGTTGGCGGACTGCATGTTGGCAAACGCTTCGACGGCGCTTTTCATATCCGGCTCGAGATATTTTCCGGCGCGCAGCATGTCGGCATGATCGCGGATCCACAGCGCGGGACTGTCGGGGGAGCGGAAGCCGCGGACGTTGCTGCCGTCGATACTGAAGTCGATGATATCGGCTTTCAAAAACGTCTCAATCTGGCTGCAGAAGCGCTCCCATTTACTCGAGGAGGTTTTAACTTGCAGCATGGAATAGCATTCTACGAATCAGGGATTTTGCGGCTTCAGATAAGATAACGCTACCATATCCTTTCAACCGCATCTTTGTCGAAGGTTTTGTCTTTACTGATTAAAGCCATTCTTTCTTTTGTGCATTGAGAAATTAAAAGTCGGTCAAAAGGATCTCGATGATGAACGGGTAGGGTCACGAGGGGGTAGACATGTTCGGGTTTTACATTCAGAATCTCGATGTTGTTTCCTATGACATGTTTATGCACAAACTTGGTTAGTTCTTCTTCAAGTTGGAGTTTGTCAAGGTTTATTTTAATGGCCATTTCCCAGAGGCTTGCTGTACTCAAATAAATGTCGTTGGCAGGGTCTAAATAAATTTCCTTTACTTGCTTGCTCAGGTTCTCATTATCCTCAACAATCCAGAGTAAGGCGTGCGTATCGAGCAAATATTTCATCTCATGTAGTCGTTGAAATCTGGCAAGGGTTGGTCGAAATCCGCTGAGATTTTGATTTTCCCTTTTGCGGTTCCAAGCTTCCTTTTTGGTTTGCCGCTGTCTATAGAGATTAACTTGGCGACCGGTTTATTCCCTTTCGCAATGATGACTTCCTCTCCTCTGAGAACCTCTTGAATCAATTTTGAAAAGTGTGTTTTCGCCTCGTGTATGTTCACTTGATGCATAACGTATCCCAAATGATGTTAGTCCAGTTTTAGACTAATATAGTGTTACTTGAATTAGGATGCAAGTGAATTCTCGGGTAAACTCCTTTCACCGGCATAATTTCCACAATTTGCAATAGGAGCAAATATAACTTATTGACTTTCATGCAATTGGCCCAGGGCGGTTTCTGCAGCGTCTGGTCGTGCCAAATGCGCATGCCGTCGATACCAGCGAGTTGGCAGAGCATTTCGCCCAGCGCCGGATCGAGAAAGAATTTCTTGATGAAGTCGTTCTTAGTCACAATCTCCGCAATTGGCCCGGCAGGTCTTCCGCTCATCACACCCACTGTTGTCATTTCGAGTCCGG
>JBHHWX010000233.1:0-9160 GCA_046756745.1 bacterium
CGAGATAGAATTTGCTAAAGAGATCGTCGCTGAGTGGAATCGCGCCTATCCGGATATGCCGGTTAAATATCAGCCTGTGCCTGAGGGGCAGTCCAGCGAAGAAGTCATTTTGGCGGCGGTGGTGGGAAAATCTCCTCCGGATATTTATTCGAATATGTGGCCGGGAGATGTGCAGCTTTACGTGAACGCCAATGCGTTGGTCCCCATCAGCCAGTTTGCAGATTTTGATTCGGTGATGCATTCCAGAATAAAGGAAGAAATGTTGGACGAGGCCAGGTCTGAGGACGGTCAGGTGTACCAGATTCCGTGGAAAACCAATCCCATCATGATGATTTACAATAAAAAAATGCTGCGGGAAAACGGTTTTCCGAATCCGCCGAGAACGTATTCGGAATTCATCGAGCAAGCGAAAGTCATCACGGCGGATTTGGATGGCGACGGTAATACGGACAGATATATGGGGCTGCGGGATATCCGGGTGGTTTGGTGGCAGAGATTTTTTGACTACTACGCCTTTTATATCGCAGCATCCGGCGGAAAAACGCTTCTCGAAAATGGCAAGGTAATTTTTGATAACCCGGCCTCGGTCACGGTGTTTGATTTTTTACAGGCGATGTATAAACATGGCTATTTCCCACTGGAGAAATATCAGGGCCGGGTCGATCCGTTTTTGACCGAAAGAGTCGCCCTCCGTTTTACCGGACCTTACGAAATCGCCCATACGGAAAAGTTCAAACCCGAAGGATTTGAATACAGTTTCGCACCGATACCGGTTCCGGATTCTTTTCAGGGACCGGTCTACACCTACGGTGATTTTAAGAATATTGTGCTGTTCAAGACAGATAAAGCTCCGGAAAACGCCTGGGAATTCGTGAAATTCATGACTTCACGCGAAAACGATTACCGGTTGTTAAATAGGATCGAACAACTCCCGGCGCGAAAGAATCTTTTAGACGACTCCCTTTTTCAAGATTATTTTAAAAGAAATCCCCAGATGATCGTTTTTGCCAAACAAGCGGAACACGTGCGAAGCACGGATTTGTCCAAGGATCTTAAAGAGGTCTTTAATGCCATTTCACAAGAGTATGAAGCCTCGGTGATTTACGGCGCCAAAGCTCCGGGAAAAGCCGTCGCAGATGCGGCGAGCCGGGCAAGATTGATTTTACAGTAAGATGAAAAAAGGCGACCTTCTCTGATCCTAAAAATACACGTTTCACGATTGTAACCGGACACTGGGATTTCAAGGAATCGGTATATTTTTGACAAACATCAGTTCAAACTATTATCAAGGAATTTGAAGTACAGTTAGTTAATTAGTGATTGAACGAAAACTCTTTAAAATGCTCAAGCACCCGTCCCCGGGTGCGTTTGACGCTTTGTAAAAACAATTGATTACGACGCCCCGAGGACGGGGCTTAGAGCTTATTTCTGAGTTTTCGGTCAGACACTAATTATTTAACAGCTACCGGAAAACCTGTCGGCTTGGTCTTAAACTTTGGGCCAAAGAAAGGTGAAGTAAAAAGAAAAGTTAGAGTTTTACCTGGAGAGGAGTCATCTTGTAAATCCGGTTTATCCTGTTATCCTGTCAAAAAAAGATTAATACCCTGTGATCTAATTCATTGGTAAGACTTCATAATGAATACCGTAAACGAATTCGATCTTTTGCACAGCTCTATCGAGGGCAAGAATCTCATTGAAGCGAGCGCCGGCACCGGCAAGACGTTTGCTATCACCCTGATTTTCTTGCGGCTTATTTTAGAGCGGAAATTGACCGTGAATCAGATCCTGGTGGTCACCTTTACCGAGGCCGCGACCAATGAGTTAAAGAAGCGGATTCGGGAAGTTCTGCTCGAAGGCAAAAAAGCCATGCTGACAGGAGAGAGTGAAATTGAATTTGTCGCGCAGTGCGTTCAAAAATATCGCGGCTCGCAGGCTGCTTTGAGTCAGCTCAACAACGCGATCCGGGATTTTGATGAGGCCGCGATTTTCACCATTCACGGCTTTTGCAGCCGGGTCTTGCAGGAGCACGCTTTCGAAACCCACGGGCTCTTCGATACTGAATTGGTGACCGAGCAGCTCGATCTCCTCAAACCCATTGTCGAAGATTTCTGGAGAAAACGGCTGTACCGCGAGTCAAAGCTTTTCGTGAGTTATGCGCTCGACCGGATGAGTCCGGATTCTCTTTTTGACCTGTTGGTGGATAAAGTCGGGCTTTTGTATTTGCAAGTGATTCCCAAAGGCGAATACGGCGACGCCGGCGTGTGGGAAACGAAATTCGAGGAATCGTTTCGCCAGCTTAGAGACATCTGGACTTCTGCGCGCAGAGAGATCGCCGGGTTTCTGAATGAGAATCCCGGTTTAAACCGCAAACAATACAAGAAAACCAAGGTTTCTTTTTGGCTGAAGGCAATGGACGTTTATACGTCCTCAGCGGATGCGACCCCGGTTTTGTTCCCGGGTTTTGAAAAATTTACCCAGTCGGCGGTCACAAAAGGCATGAAAAAGGGCTGCGCGGCTCCCGAGCATCCGTTTTTGCAGGCGTGCGAGATTCATCAGCAGAATGTTGATGAGCTGGCTGTTATTTATCAACGACGTATCCTGGCGTTGAAAACGGAGCTGTTCGAGTATGCTCGAATCGAGCTGAAAAAGCGGAAAGAAGAGAAGAATGTTTTCTTTTTTGACGATTTGTTATTGAACGTGCACGCCGCCTTGATGTCTGAGGAGGACGGCTTGGCTCACCGGATACGCTGCCAATTTACCGCAGCGCTCATCGATGAGTTTCAGGACACGGACCCGGTGCAATATGAAATTTTCAAAAAAATTTTCGATCATCAAGAGAGCGCTCTTTTTCTCATCGGCGATCCGAAACAAGCGATTTATGGTTTTCGAGGAGCGGATATTTTTGCTTACATGCGCGCCAAAGGAGATATCCCAAACCGGTATACGCTTTCGACAAATTTTCGATCTGAGCCCAAACTGGTCTCTTCCCTCAATGCCATTTTTCAAACCCTGGATCATCATCCGTTTGTTTACGAGGAAATTCCTTTTCAACCGGCGTCTGCTGCTGATAAAGAACGGGACTGTCTCAACATCGAAGGCGAGTCCGGCAAAGCGCTCTGTCTCTGGTATGTCGATGCGTCGCGAAATAATGAGAGCGGGAGAGCGCTACGTAAGCAGGACGCGCGAGTTTTGATTACAAAAGCGGTGGCCTCGGAAGTCGCACGATTGCTGAGTTTGGCGCATGCCGGGAAGGCTAAGCTCGATGAAAGACCGCTGGCGGAGCGAGACATCGCGGTATTGGTCCGCACCAATAGTGAGGCGCAACTGATGCAGGAGGCGCTGGCCGTGGTCAACGTGCATAGCGTCGTGACCAGCTCCGAGAGTCTTTTCCTCTCGGATGAAGCCCGCGAAGTCGAGATCGTGCTCGCGGCGGTTGCCGAGCCGAAACGTGAACGCTTGCTGCTCGCAGCGCTGGCGACGGAGATGATAGGGGTCGATGGAGTCCGCTTGTTGCAATTGGTGGAAGATGAAGCCGGTCTGGAAAAGTGGCAGTTTAAATTGTCGCGCTACCACCAGACTTGGCGGGAACACGGGTTTATGCGCTTTTTTCAGGAGATGCTGGATCAAGAAAAACTCTTGACGCGCCTGATGTCCTATCCCGATGGCGAGCGCCGGCTCACCAATTTACTGCATCTGGCAGAGGTTTTGAATCAAGCCGAAGTCGAGAACAGACTGGGGGTAACCGGACTTCTGAAATGGTTTTCCGAACACATGAGCCGGTTCGATCCAAAGAATCCCGAACATCAACTTCGTCTCGAAAGCGATGAGAACGCCGTCAAGATTGCGACCATGCACATGAGCAAAGGACTGGAATTTCCCGTGGTGTTTTGTCCGTTTACTTGGTCCGGCTCGGCGCTGCGGCGTGCTGAAACCCTGACGTTTCATGATGAAAATCACCAGCGGCGATACACATTGGATTTAGGCTCGGAAGATTTCGAAAGCCATAAAGTGTTCGCCGAAAAAGAGGCGTTAGCTGAAAATGTGCGTCTGCTGTATGTGGCGCTCACACGCGCAAAGAATCGCTGCTATTTGGTCTGGGGCCGGTTCAGCGATGGCGCCTCATCCGCGCCGGCATACTTATTTCATCCTCCCGGGATGCTTGCCTCAGACGATGTTGTGACCTCGCTGCGCAATTATGTTAAGAGCCTGGATGATGCGGCTTTGCGCAAGAATCTGCATGATCTGGTTGAGACTTCGAACGGTTCCATCGAGCTTACAGACATTCCCGTTCCGCAAGGAGATGTGGTCGCCAAAAAGCGCGCCCGTCGCGAGGAGCTCTCGTGCCGTGAATTCACAACCCATATCGATACCTCGGTGCGGATTTCCAGCTATTCCGGGCTGATCTCCTCGCACCCGCACGGCGCGGAGATCGCCGATTACGATGTCTTTGCGGCCGCCCTTGAGAAAGAAGAGACCAAACCGGTTGCTGAGGCGGAAACGACTTCGACTATGTTGCTCTTTGCTCGCGGTGCGAAAACCGGACGGTTCGTGCACACGATTTTTCAAGATTTGGATTTTACCCGTTGTTCGCAAGAAGATTTGTCCGGATTTATCCGGTCCAAACTTCAGGAATACGGCTACGACTCTGCGTGGAGCCAGGCGATGATCGATATGGTGCGGAACGTCCTCTCCGTCCCTATCGGTTTCGAAAAGCGGCGCTTTACTTTGTCGCAGATTACCAACGGCGCCAGATTAAATGAGCTTGAATTTTATTTTCCGTTAAAGAAACTCTCCCCAAAGATAGTGCGCGAGCTCTTTTCAAAAGATTCGGCAGACGAGCGTTTAAAGGAGTTCGGGGAAAAATTGCACGAGTTGAATTTTTCCGAGCTCCGCGGCTTTATGAAAGGCTTCATCGATCTCGTGTTTCAGGTCGACGACCGGTACTACATTGTGGATTGGAAATCGAATTATTTGGGCGGCGACGTGGCGGACTACGATCAAAAGAACATGTCGCAGGCCATGGTCGATAATCTCTACATTCTGCAATATTACATTTATACCCTGGCGTTGCACCGCTACCTCAAAGTCAGGATGCCCGGGTATGATTACGACCGTCACTTTGGCGGGGTCTTTTATGTTTTTGTGCGCGGCGTGGATCCCGCTGAGGCTGGGGAATATGGGGTTTTTAAGGCGCGCCCGTCAAAGGAGAAGATCGAAGAATTGTCGAGAGTTTTGATAGAAATCGTTAATCGTTAATCGTTATCCGTTGAGTTTTTCTATCCGTTGGAAAAGTTGTTTAACTTAACGCTTTTAACCGGGAATTAACCCATGAAATCCCCAAATGATGTTATCATAATCGGCGGCGGAATTATCGGCTGCTCAATCGCCTACCGTCTGGCGCAGGCAGGGTGCGCGGTTACGGTTGTCGATAAAGGCCAGCCGGGACAAGAAGCTTCGTGGGCCGCCGCCGGCATGCTGACGCCCAACGCCGATGCGTTTCATGCCATCCCGGAGACGCTCAGCGAGCTCAGTTTCGCAAGTCATGACCTGTATCCGGATTTCATCACTGAACTGGAGGAGGAAACCCGGCTGAAAATCGGTTATCAAACAACCGGAAGCGTCTGCGTCGCCTGTGATTTCAACGAAGCCCAAATCTTGGCAGGTTTAGTTGAAAGGCAAATCCGCGCTAATCGAAAAGCCGATGAGATCGCGCGTGCAGACTTTCATCGATTTTTACCCGGAATAGCAGAGAGGGTCGAGGTTGCCGTGTTTTTGCCGGACGACTCTTATGTCAACAATCGCGAGCTTATGAATGCTTTGGTCGCCGCCTGTCAAAAGCGCGGTGTCGCATTCCGCACGCAGTCACCGGTGACCGGTTTGATCTCGCAGGACAGCCAAGTCCTGGGCGTGAATTTACCGGCCGAACAACTCTGTGCCGACGTGATTGTGAATACGGCCGGTTGTTGGAGTGGATCGATTCCACTGCCTGCTTCCCTGAAACTTCCTGTGAAGCCGGTTCGCGGTCAAATGATTTGTCTGGAAAAACAGCCGCAATTACTCCAGCATCTGGTGCATTCTTCATTTTGTTATTTCGTGCCGTGGCCGGATGGCCGCATTCTCCTGGGCAGTACGCTGGAAAACGCCGGATTCAATAAAGTCGTCACGGCCCAAGGGGTGCATTCTCTTTTACATGCCGCACTCGAAATTCTGCCGGTTTTAAAGGAAGCCAGGATTCGTGAAACCTGGGCGGGTCTGCGTCCCGGTACGCCCGATGATTTGCCCATTTTGGGCACAACGTCTCTCGACAACTTTATCGTCGCAACCGGGCACTATCGCAACGGTATCTTGCTCGCGCCGATAACGGCAAAACTTATCACGGAGCTGATCCTCTCGGGAAAACCGAGTGCGTCTCTTGCGGCGTTTCGACTGGACCGGTTTTTGAAAAAAGCCGTATAAAGAGTTACTCAACTCTTCACTCATCGGTAGTGTCAAAAGTTCTATAGTATAACCAATAAAGTCTTGCACAAAAATGCAAACTTTTTAAAGAAAGCTATTAAAAATAAAGCCACGGATTAACACAGATTTACACGGATAAAGTGAATAGAGAATGTGAAAGTAGTACAGAACATGTCTTAGTCACGGCTTAATCGTGTTCAATATTTTAAGCTTTGCTTTTTTAGAAAGAATTTTATGGAAGATCATTAATTTCAAAATGCTTTGATTGTATCCGTGTTTAATCCGTGTGAATCCGTGGCTAATAATTTGCGGCTTCGCCGCGCTGGGAAAGTAATCAGAAAGGAGGGATCATGCTGGAAAACCAATTACAGCGCTATTTCGGATTTGAGTCTTTTAAAAAAGGACAAAAAGAAGTCGTCGAGAAGTTAATAGCGCGGCAATCCGTGGCGGCAATTTTTCCTACCGGCGCAGGGAAATCTCTTTGTTATCAACTGCCGGCGATGTTGCTGCCTGAAATGACTCTTGTGGTCTCGCCTTTGCTTGCCTTGATGAAAGATCAGCTCGATTTTCTGCTCGCGCACGATATTCCCGCCGCCCGGCTCGATTCAACGCTTGCAAGAGAGGACTACAACGCCATCCTCGAAAAAGCAAAGAAGGGCGAACTAAAAATACTGATGATTTCGGTTGAGCGTTTCAAAAATGAACGCTTTCGCTATCATCTTCAAAAAATGAACATCTCTCTGCTGGTGGTTGACGAAGCTCATTGTATTTCAGAATGGGGACACAACTTTCGGCCCGAATACCTGAAACTGCCTGTTTATCAGAAAGAGTTTGGAATTGAACAGGTGCTGTTGCTGACGGCTACCGCCACCGGACAGGTCATCGACGATATGTGCCGGAAATTGCACGTTGCGCGGGAAAATGTTGTCGTGACCGGGTTCTACCGGGAGAATCTTTTCTTGCAAATAACTCCAACCCAGGAAACCGAAAAAAAGTCCCGGCTTCTGCAAAGAATCAACGAATCGCTTCACGCCCCGACCATCGTCTATGTGACCTTGCAGAAAACAGCCGAGAGCGTTGCCGAATTCTTGTGCTCAAAGGGCGTCCATGCTCATGCATATCATGCCGGCATGAAAAACGAAGACCGGGAACGTATTCAGAACGAATTTATGAGCGGCGAGCTGGATTGCGTGGTTGCAACCATTGCCTTTGGCATGGGGATTGACAAAAAGGACATCCGCCGGGTGATTCATTACGACTTGCCGAAATCCATTGAAAGCTACAGTCAGGAAATCGGACGCTCGGGAAGGGATGGAGAGAAATCTTTATGCGAAGTTCTTGCCAACAGAGACAATATCAACATTCTGGAGAATTTTATTTATGGCGACACACCGGAAAGGGATTCTATTTACTGGCTGATTCAGAGAATCAAGAACCATAAGGAATTGCTCTGGGAAGTCAAATTAACCGCTCTTTCATACGAGCTCAACATGAGAATGCTGCCTCTCAAAACCCTGCTTGTTTACCTGGATATGGAAGGACTGATCCGGCCGAAATTCACCTATTTTGAAGAATATTCCTTTAAATACCGTTCTGCGCCGGGAGACATCATCAATCTTTTTCAAGGGGAAAGAAAGAATTTTGTCTCTGGTATCATCAAGCATTGTCAGACGAAAAAAACCTGGACCTATGTTGATATGCCGGGGATCCTGAACAGCTACAAGACCGATCGTGAACGCGTCATTCGCGCGCTGGAATATTTTGATCATCAAGGCTGGATTGAGCTGCAAGCCAAACAGGCTGTTGAAGTGTATGATATTCGCACTCAGGATTTCAAGAGCGAGGAAATGACCGATAAAATGCACAGGCTTTTCATGAGCAAGGAAGTGCATGAAATCCGGCGAATAGACAGCATGGTGAGCTTTTTTGAAAGCGATTCTTGCATCAGTAAGAAACTGGCGGAATATTTCGGAGAGCGTCTTGAAAAAGAATTGTGCGGGCATTGTTCGTTCTGTCAAAGCGGAAAAATAATCATCCAAAAGACAACGGAATTAAAACCCCTTTCCGTCTTTGATTTTGAGGAGATGACAAGTGAATTCATCAGAGCTGTTGGAGAACGTTTTTCCGGCCTGAATCTGACAAAGTTTCTGTGCGGCATTTATACGCCTGTTTTCTCGAAAATGCGGATCAAGAAATTTCGCTATTTCGGAGCTCTTGAAAGGTATCCGTTTTTGGAGGTGAAAGACTGGGTGAGTAAAAATAAATTCTAACCTGAGTTATTCGCCTTCCTCGATCTCGTAAGGGAAGACATCCGCGGGTGGTCGGCAGACCTAATGAGTAAGAGCGGCCTATTAGTTATGGCCGTTGCGGCAGTGTCGGGAACCGTCCACGTGGTTTCTGGTGATCATGTGTATCGCCTTCATCACAGGTCTCATACACGTGATTCGCGCTGAGACCGCGCGCCGAAGGTTGCGAAGAACAACCCCTGTTTTTTAAGACCAAGGTTTTTTGTATGATGTTGGGGTGTTGGGGTACAAGATTTTTTTCTTAGTGATGAAATAAAACTATTGCGTAAAATAGAAAGCCGTTGTATCTTAATATCAGGTTTTCTAAAGGTATCAATGTTATTCTCCCATGAAACAAAAAATATATCTAGGCGCTTACAGCGCCTCTATCGACAAAAGATTGTCGATGTTGTAAGACT
>JBHHWX010000234.1:0-9153 GCA_046756745.1 bacterium
AGGCGGTCTTTGATACAGGTTCGCGTCGATGAAAAGTTACACCAATCTTTTTGAAAAAATTTGCACGTTTGAGAATCTTTATCTGGCTTCAAAAAAGGCGGAGAAAGGTAAACGATTCCGCGATGAAGTGGCGCGGTTTAACGCCCGACGCGCCGAGAATCTTTTAGAAATGGAACGCCTGCTGCGAGCCGGAACGTATCCGTTTGGTCGATTTCACACCTTCAGGATTTTTCATCCGAAACCCAGAATGATCAGCGCGGCGCCTTATGCGGACCGGGTTGTGCATCACGCCCTCATGAATGTTATCGGGCCGCTTTTCGAACGCACATTCATCCACGACAGTTATGCCAATCAAAAAAACAAGGGCACACACGCGGCGCTCGACCGCTGTACCCAGTACGCCCGGTGTTATCTCTACGTTCTGCAAATGGATATTCGAAAGTACTTCCCGAGTATCGATCACGCTATTCTGCTGGCTGAGATCGCTCGCACCATACGCTGTCAACCGACGTTGAAACTTATCAAGCACATAATCGACAACAGCAATCCTCAAGAACCGGCTTATTTTTATTTTCCGGGTGACGACCTGTTTACACCTTATGAGCGCCGCAAAGGTTTGCCCATTGGCAATTTCACCAGCCAGTTCTTCGCTAACGTCTATTTGAACCCGTTTGACCATTTTATTAAAGAAAAATTTCAAGCTCCTGGCTACGTTCGTTATGTGGACGATCAGCTAATTTTTAGTGATGACAAAGAATTTTTAAAGCAGTGCCGAGAGCGCAGCCGGGTTTTTCTTTACCAATGGCGGTTGCTGTTACATCCGAAGAAGGCCATCATTTACCCGGTTCACGAGGGCATTCCTTTTCTGGGTTTCCGGGTTTTTTCAACTCACCGGCGGCTATTACGGGGCGGTGTCAAACGCGCCCGCCAACGATTGCGCGGATTAAACGAAGGTTACCGAACAGGAAGCATCTCATGGGAAAAAGTGAATGCCTCGGTACAGGCCTGGCTTGGACATGTAGGTCATGGTGATACCTGGCGACTGCGTCAGGCATTGTTTCAACAATATATTTTTAGCAGAAATAAGTGATGTTCGAGGAGCTTGGCCGTAAAGTATATTTTCTTAGCGAAGGCGTCCCCGCCGAGCGAGTTTTACTCCGACTCTGTACCCAAAAACCCTCGGCGAGACGCCTTCGGGAAGTGATTTTGGACTTTCCGGCCAAGCTTCGAGGGCAGGTGCGAATCGCGCGTATTGCGCGGGGGCGCGTGGAACAATCAACCACAAAACGTTTCCTGCGCCAACCGTAACAACAACCAGCCAGACAACCGTAACAACAATATCGGTTTTCGTTGCGCCAAAACACCTATCAGCTTAAAATAGCCAAACCTGTTTTCCCGGAAGCTGGCTGCTCACGGGTGGCCAGCGCGTGGAATAATGGGTGTTCACGGCACCTGTCCTGCGTTCTGCCCTGGGCGGAACCAAAAACATAAAAGCTCGGCCGCGGTTAGTAGACACTGGTCAAATTCCGCGGCCAGCGTTTTTAATATTGATAGCAGCGGCACATCCACATGAACCCAAAAGACGCCCGCGAGTTTGGTGTGCGTGACCGGGATCGCGTTTTTGTGGCGCCGGTGGTTGAGGCGGCAGTGGATCCCGACTGCGAACCGCACCACACCCTTTTCGGCAATGTGCTGATTCGCGTGGATGATAGCTTTGTGCTCGATTTCATATCGATATCGATGAAGCGAACGCTGCCGGTCTGAAGACCGGTGCTCATGTTTATATCGTCAGAAGTAAGGTGAAGGCGCAACCGGTCAACAACCGCCGCTTAATCACGGAAAACGACGTCCGGCAGGCGATGCTGCAGCACAGAAAAATCACCGTACCGGCAGGAGCGATTATCACTCCCGCCGCCCATGGTTCAATCCATTTGCCTTTGCCATGCCATGCTATTGTTTCAGCGATAAAACTTACAAGTTTAGTTTTTATTCCCTGGCACTTTAAAGGCGGAACAACTACCTTATGAATAAGTTTAGGTAAAGAAATCTCGTTCATTTCTTTTTGTAGTTTCTCCAATATTCTTCGAATTCCCTTTTGGAAGAGAAACCTAATTTGCCTTCTTTGAAATCGTTGATGTTATTACTGGAAATAGACCCTATGTTCGTTGTGTTGCCGCTACCTGGTGTTTTCCCTGCTATTTTATATTTCTTTTGAACAAAATATTCTATGTCAGCAAAGGGAGATTGAAGCTGCGATGCTTCAATAACCTGTCTTATTTCTGTTATTTTACATTCTGGATTTCTTGTATAGAGAAAACCGATGACCCAGTGTTCTATGTAGTCCGAATACGGGTACAATATGCCCTTTCTGCCATGGGGATCTCGTAAGAATGATCTGTAGGACCCCAGAGTAAACTTGAAGGTCTTGACACGACCATTTTTGTTGTATTTCCTGTATGTTGACTTGACTTCGACAGCAATTTTTTCTTTTGGCTGTGAGTCCTTAAACAAGGTAAAGTCTGGATAAGCTGTTTGAGACGACTTTTCAAGTTGCATTCCATATTTTTCAGCAATGTTGGCGACGATAGGTTCACAGAATATCTCAAAGATTCCGGATAATATTTTTGAGTCATATGAAAGTGTGTAAACTTTTGAATGTTTTGTGAGAATACCGACAAGACCCCATTCCAAACCATCAGGATACAGTTTGTTTATCTCTGCGTAGAATTACTTCATATTTTAGCTACATTAAGCTACACTAGCCGACGAGAAGTGCTTAACAAACATGTCCAGTTTTAACCGTTGATAATCTATGAAATTTATGGCAAAAAAGAAACCTATTTTAACATAACTTTCCCTACAGTAGATATTCAAAATCAAAGTGAGCGTCCTAAATACTCAAAAGATCAAACTCAACTCAGCCAAGGTTGCGTTGTTATCGGAACGTATTCTTTGCTCTAATACAAGGCGAAAAGCCCATAACGTTCGCGGCCATTGCACGTTGACGTTTGTGACAAAAGAGGTTCCGTTATCCACCTCTGTTTGATGGTCGAGACGCGCTCCAATGGAAAAAAAATCAATCGGTATAAATTCATTGTCCCAGGTAAACCGACCGTTTGTGTTTCCACCAAAACGTCCATATCCTAAACCAAGTCTCGAAAACCAGCGCCCGCGGTTGACCACACCAATGATGCTCCCCATACTCCTCCCGTCATCGACGAACAGGTGGCCCCCCCATGAGCTCAGGCCTGTTCGATAAAACGATTCAAGAAAAACGCCCTTAGGAGCCGCATCAAATTCAAAACTCGCTTCATCTCGTGCCTCATCGGTGAGGGGAATGGAAAGCTCGCCGGGAAAGGCAACACTTGCGATATTGAACCAGCCATCTGCTGCATTGTCGCCCCGCATGGACTGATGCTGCAGACTGACAGAAGGAGAACGCCCATTCGGGGCAAAGGCCCGCAGGGATTTTTCTCTCGCATTTCCACCGCCGCTGCCCGGAACTTTTGCACCAATGACTAGCGGAGAGGAAAGTCCCAATTTGCGGGAGTCATCGATCTGGTTCAGGAGTCTGTATTGGCCTGCCCTTAAATTAACCGCATTAGATACATTATAAGTGATGAACAGATCCTCGAATCTGCCGCTCCGATCTTTTAAGCTGCCATCCGAACGCGTTTGTTGACTAAGGATACGCCACTCCAAAAAATAGCTCACGGCTGAGTTTCCGATCGCTCCCCCTGATATTAATTCTACTTTATTCGGCAAGGTCTTATCGATATTTTTGGAATGCTGCGCTTCGCCACGCTGAGTCAGCCATAATGCAAAAGGCCAGGTTTTTTTTGTTTGTTCTCCACCCGGAAATTTATACCCATTGGCCAAAAAGTTTTCACCAAACTGATTGAGTACAGGCGGCATGACATGGCATGAGTTACAGTTAACGTTATACTTGCGTGCGAAATAGGGGACTGCGTGCGCCTGTTTTATCATGAACCCGGCAAAAATAACCGGGAGAATTCCTACGATAAATTTTCTTTTCTTATTATTAAGTAACATTTTTGACTCCTTTCAATGACGTGTTTAATCCATAAAATAAGCTTGTCCGTTGGAGATGATTTCCAGCGGATAGAAAAACCCAACTGATGAAAAAGACTATTTTCTTAGCGAAGGCGTCCTCGCCGAGCGGGTTCTCTCCCAGTGCTGATATGGCAGAATAATGATCGTTTTGATTTGGCAATGGTTTTAATATCATTCTGCCGGAAAATTATTCTGCCAACAATTTGTGCGTGTAAAGGATAAAGTGATTCATCGAGGCAATCGCCGGCTTATCAGATTTCTCGCTTCGCTTCTAAGAACATGTTCATGTTCTTACTGAAAGAACTACGGCTGTAGTGTACACATCGAAATGACATAGGCCTTTGTTATTGTTTTTAAGTAATGGTTATGTAGTCATTTCCAATAGAGAAATTCTTTTCATTAATTTAAAATTCCCCACACCTGAGTCACTAAGAAGCACAAGACGAGCCCCATCACCACCGGCAGTAACGCTGACACCGCTGTCCACTTCTTGCTGCCGGTCTCTTTGTAGATGGTGTAAATCGTGGTCGAACAAGGATTGTGTACCAAGCTGAAAAGCATCAGATTCACCGCGGTGAGCAAGGTCCAACCACCGGCATGGAAGACCTTCAAATAACCCTGTAAATCATCGAGCTCGAACATGACGCCCGAACCCTCGCCGAAACCGGCTATTCTCGCACTCAAAACCGTGAGCATGAGAATGGTTGGAATGACAATTTCGTTAGCCGGTATCGCGATGATATAAGCTAATAAAATGACGCCGTTCAATCCGATGAATAATCCGAATGGATTAAAAATATCGATAAGATGCTCAGCTAAACTGGCGCCGGCGACGTTGATATTCGCCAACAACCAGATCACGGCGCCGGCCGGCACCGCAAACACGATGGCGCGCCACAGCACAAAAATAGTTCGGTCAATCAGCGAGGTGTACAAAGTTTGCAAAATTCGCGGCGGTCGATAGGGAGGCAACTCCAGACTAAATGCAGAAGCTTCGCCTTTCAAGAGTGTGCGAGACAAAAACCACGAAGTCACGAACGTCAAAAAGACCCCGAAAAGCGCGATCCCCACGACGGCGCCGGCTGAGACCAAACCTCCCCAGGCTGCCGGAACCAAAGTGCCGATAAATACCGTGGCAATGAGAATTTGCGTTGGCCAGCGACCATTGCACAATGCGAAATTGTTTGTAATGATCGCGATGAGCCGTTCCCGCGGACTGTCGATGACGCGAGTAGCGATGACGCCGGCGGCGTTACAGCCGTATCCCATGGCCATAGTCAACCCCTGCTTGCCGTGCGCCCCGGCTTTTCGAAATAGATTGTCGAGATTAAACGCCACGCGCGGCAGGTAGCCGAAATCTTCTAAAAGCGTGAACAGCGGAAAGAATATCGCCATCGGCGGCAACATCACGCTGAACACCCAGGCCATGGCTAAGTAGACGCCGTCGAGCAGGAAACCGTCCAGCCACCAGGGCATGCCGATTCCCGCTGCCAGGCTTTTCAAAGCGGGATGAATGGTATCGAGCAGCAAGGCTGCCAGCATACCGGAGGGAACATTCGCTCCGGCAATCGTGATCCAAAACACCGCGCTTAGGATAAGAAACATAATCGGAAAGCCGGTCCAACGGCTGGTCAGCAGCCAGTCAAGGGTGTGTTCCCAATCGAAGCGGCGCTTCTCGCCGGGATGCGTGACCACGCGCTCGGAGATACGCGCTGCATCCTGGTAGATGGCTTCCATCAACGAATCATGAAATTGCTCCCCGACTTCCCAGCGTAAGGTACTCGCTTTTGTGAGAATAGGGTTGTTTTTATTTTTGTTCATCTAACCGTTCCAGGTTTGTTTAGAAAGTAATGCGCGACACGTTTGTCAAGTATGACGCATTACGTTTTACGTTTAAGCTCAAGCAGCCACCGATGGCGAGACAGCCTCAGTCTCGACCAGGTCCGACAGCTCACCCGCTTTTACCGCTTCTATCATGCGTGAATCTCCGTCGAGGAGGCGCAAGGCCACCCAGCGGGCATTGGTGATTCCCGGAAAGGCAGCTTCTATATCACCGGCAAGCTGGTCGATACTGTTCTTGAGCTCTTTTGAACCGCTCTGAATGCGGTGAGGTTTACAGACGACCTCGCCCATCGCCACCTGACTCATGGCCGCAAGAAGATCGGACATTCCCTCGCCTTGACGGGCAGCCGTGGGTATGACAGGTATGCCCAGCTCTTTACTTAAAAAACGTTCGTTAATGCCGATTTTATGTCGTCGCGCTTCGTCCATGAGATTCAAACAGAGTACAGCTCTTTCTGTGATTTCGAGAATTTGCAAAACCAGGTTGAGATTTCGTTCCAGACGTGTGGCGTCGACAACTATCGCCGTAACATCGGGTTTGCCGAATAGGATAAAATTACGCGCGATCTCCTCATCCGTACTTGTAGAAAGCAAAGAATACGTGCCCGGCAAATCGACGATTTTAAAACGTTTCTCGCCATAAAGAAAGCTTCCTTCAGCGCGAGTGACGGTTTTTCCCGGCCAGTTGCCCGTATGTTGTCGCAATCCTGTTAACCTATTGAATACCGTGCTTTTTCCTGTATTGGGATTTCCGGCTAAGGCGATCACATAGTCCCAAGATTCCATGTTGACGCCGAGTTTTGTCAAATTGGAGAGATGATGCGCCGGACAGGTTTCACAAGCTGTGTTATGCGTTGCCATTTTTATTAAGCTCCTCGATGCGTTTGATGTGAATCGTGCGCGCTTGCTCTTTGCGTAAAGCAATGGTCGCGCCCCGGATATTATAAGCAATGGGATCGCCGCTGGCGCTGAGCAATTCTGCGGTGATGGTGGTGCCCGGAATCACTCCCAAATCCATTAAGCGGCGCCGTTGTTGGCTGCGACAGGTTTTTGAAATAGCGACAACCTCGCCTTTTTGCCCAATGTCCAGAATATCTAAAGAGTCAAATGTTCGCGGGATTCTTTCGCTCTCCTGAACCGGCTCGATCGTCACGTTGGCGGCGACCACGGGAGCCAGGACATTTTCTTCGCCATCGGCGACAAATTGAATCCGTTCTGAGGTTTTCTCCAGGATCTGCACCTGCACTCCCGGGGTCAAGCCTTGGGCCACTAACTGAGCGTAAATCGCGCTCGGCTCGTCTTCCACATGCACGATCCGGGCCAGTTGACCTTCCTTCAAATCAGTCATGGCATGACCGCGTTTAGGCGGCAATTTACCGGAACGAGTCGGAATGGGATCGCCATGAGGATCGTAAGCCGGATTCCCGATCTTTTCGGCTAAATCGTCTAAGTCTTTTTCGGTCGTCTTGTGTTCGAGTCTTTCTGCCCTCACATGCCACTCGGTTTCTGCGAGTCCGGTCTCATCGGCAAAATAACGCTCCCACAAGCGGTGGATTCGAATCATTCGCAGAGCATACTTTCGACCTTCGAGAGTGAGATGAAATCCTCGCTTTCGAGATTGTAACAGCCCTAAGGACTCTAAACGGGCCATGAGTTTCGCAGACTCGTCGCCGGATATTTCCAACGTGCCTGAGATACTGTGCAGCGTACATTTCAAGCCCTCATATTCTTGATCGTAGAGATGCTTCAGGGCATCTTCGATAAGAACACGCGCGCTGTGACGCAGGCCTCGCTTGCGCTTCCACAACAAACCGCTCTTAGGCCAAAACAGCATAACGGAAAAAACAACGACAACAATCGTGAGCAGCCATGATGCTATTGTGTTCATTTTTTATGACCTCTAAGTTTAACCTGGCATCGATACGAATATACTATCGGTAACCGTCTGTCCTAAATGATGTGTCTGTTTGCCGAGTTTAATATGAAGGGGACCGTTAAAAGGCGCTTTTCCTAAAATCTCAATCTCGACTTCCGGATAAATCCCAATGCCGCCAAGATAGCGGAGCATTTCTCGATCGCTATCGCTTACTTGCGCAATTTTGACTTTCTTCCCAATATCAGCCTTGGTGAGCGCGATTAAAGAGCGTTCGATTATTTTGCCCTCTTTGGACGGTATGGGAGCGCCATGAGGATCCGTCGTCGGGTGGCCGAGGAATTCCGCCATCCGGCTTTCAAATTCCTCAGAAATAACATGCTCCAGTCTCTCGGCCTCATCATGCACCTCATCCCAACTGTACCCTAAGGCTTCGGCAAGATAAAGTTCTAAAAGTCGATGGTGGCGAATAATTTCCAGAGCAATCTTACGACCGCTGCCGGTTAATTCCACACCCCGGTACGGCGTATGTCTAATCAGTTTCAACTCTGCCAATTTCTTGAACATGCCCGTCACGGAAGCTTGCGAAACCTCCATGCGCTCAGCGATGGCATTGGTGGTCACACTTTTACGCTGGCTAGCTAGTTTGTAAATGATTTTCAAATAATCTTGAGTCGCTTGTGTTATCATCCGGATCTCCGCAATAAATTTATATAAATATAAAATATATTTTTACATTGTCAAGTTAATTTTTAGGTTAGCCTTAATTTAAATTTTTTGAAAAGTTAATTTCCTGAGAGCTGGGTTCGCGTGCCACGCAAAGGCAAGCTGCCACCCAGAGATGCCAAAAAGGTCGATTGGTATTGTCGTCGCTGGGGCATGGTCGCCAGTCTCGGTGGCTTTCTCGGTCGAAAAGGTGACGGTGATCCGGGGACAAATTCCACAGTGCAGGAGAAGAACCAAGCACTCTATGGAATCGAATGGCTAATTCGGGAGTGATAGGCGCGATGCGCCTTCTTAAGCTCCTTCTCAGAATTGAAGGTTTTTCGTAACTTGCTCGTCTTGAATGTGATATTCATACCTGGGCCAATAAACCGTCCTAAAATAAAAAAACCCCTGACCCGAAACCGGGCCAGGGGTTGGCGAAGAATTTTCGTTATTAGACTTTTGAAACGTTTGTCGCTTGCAACCCTTTGGGGCCTTGTTCGACTTCAAACTCAACGTCGTCGCCTTCGTCTAATGATTTGTAGCCATCACCGACGATTGAATTGAAATGGACGAAGACATCTTCGCCCTCTTCTCTGTTGATAAAACCATAGCCCTTAGAGCTATTGAACCATTTTACAGTTCCTTTTTCCATAAAA
>JBHHWX010000235.1:0-9152 GCA_046756745.1 bacterium
GGCGAAGTAAAAGCGTCATTCGTCATTGAAAGCAAGTCTTAGCAAAGATGCACAAAACTATCAAGTCACGTATCACATCCTAAAAACTCCATACTTCGGCGCGCCTTCGGAAATGAAATCGACGTTGTGCGCGACGGAGAGCCCGATACTGAGCACACGCCGCGTTTCCCTGGGATCGATGATACCGTCGTCCCAAAGCCGCGCTGTGGCATAGTAGGGCGAAGACTCTTCTTCGAACTTCTTGCGGGTGCTTTCCACTATTTTTTCTATTTTTTTTCTGTCCGGCTCGATGCCTTTGCGCCGCGCCTGGGCCTCCTGAACGATCCCGAGCACACCGGCGGCCTGTTCCCCGCCCATAACCGCGATGCGGCTGTTGGGCCAGGTCCACAGAAAGCGCGGGTCGTAGGCGCGTCCGCACATGGCGTAATTGCCGGCGCCGTAGGAACCGCCTACGATCATTGTGAAGTGCGGCACCGTGGACGTGGCCACACAGTTGATCATTTTAGCGCCGTGTTTGATGATACCTTCTCTTTCCGCCTTTGTACCCACCATAAAGCCGGTAATGTTTTGCAGATAAATCAGCGGCGTGCGGGATTGATTACAGAGCTGGATAAATTGTGCGGCTTTGTTGGCTGACTCAGAAAAGAGGACGCCGTTGTTCCCCAGGAGCCCGACCGGGTAGCCGTTAATATGAGCGTGCCCGGTCACCAGGGTCGCGCCGTAATCGCGTTTGAATTCGAGGAATCGTGAGCCGTCCACGATTCGGGCGATGATTTCACGAATGTCATAGGGAAGTCGTGGGTTCGCCGGAATGACTCCGAGTAATTCATCCGGATCGTAGGCCGGCTCTTCCGGGCTGCGGCGCCGCTTCAGGCAGATCTCAGGCTTGCGGATATTAAGATTGGCGATAATCTCACGACCGAGACGAATAGCGTCAGCGTCGTTTTCAGCCGTGTAATCGCTGACCCCGGACTTGCGGCCGTGCATATCGGCGCCGCCCAGGGTTTCGTCGTCGACGTGCTCGCCGGTGGCCATTTTCACAAGCGGGGGCCCGCCGAGAAACACCTTTGCTTGCTTGCGGACGTAGACGGCATAGTCGCTCATGCCGGGAATGTAGGCGCCGCCGGCCGTCGAGGTGCCGAAAACCAACGCGATTTGCGGGATGCCCATTGCCGACAGACGCGCCTGATTAGCGAATATCCGGCCGCCGGCGTCCGCAAAAATCTCGGCTTGATAAAGCAAGTTTGCCCCGGCAGACTCCACCGCGTTTAAACACGGGAGGCGGTTTTCCTCGGCAATACGCTGCGCCCGCAGAGTTTTGCGCAGCGTCATGGGGTAAATCGCTCCGCCTTTTACGGTAGCGTCATTCACCAAGAGCATGCACTCGATGCCGGTCACGACGCCGATGCCGGTAATCTGCGATGCGCAGGGAGATTCGTCGCTGTACATCCCGTTGGCTGCGAGCGGTGAGAGCTCCAAAAACGGTGTGCCTGGGTCGAGCAGCAATTCCAATCGTTCACGCGGCAGCAGCTTGTTTTGTGCCCGAAACTTTTTGACGCCTGCTTCGCCTCCGCCTGCGCTCGCCCGTGCTTGCCGTTCTTGCAGATCTTGCACCAGCGCCAGCATCGCGGCTCGATTTGTTTTGAACTCCTTGCTGCCTGGGTTGAGTTTGGATTCGATGAAACTCATAGGTTAAGGGGGTTTGTCATCAACACTATAAAAATCTCCATCACAGTTCGATTCCCGCTGTCCCGCTTCAAATTGGTAACTTGGTATAGGAGTGCAACGCTTTAGCGTTACGGCTTTCCTTGAAACAGTGCAAAACTAAAGTTTTGCACTCCGAAGCTTCTCACGCCTAAGAAAATAGTCTTTTCGACCAAAGGCTCTGATGAACTCTTCAACAATAGAGCCATGAAACAATGGAACAATTTTCTGCGTGCACTTCATGGTTCATGAATTTTTCAGATTAACAAAAGCATACCAAACCTTGTGCGAAAAGTCAATATTTTTTTTGGATTGAAATTTAAAAATCGGCATGAAGATTTTATCCTTAATAATTCATGAATGTGCTATCATCCCTTTCTAGGGGTTTGATGTTAGGATGATTATTGGATTATGGCGCCTTGAGTTGAGTTTTTGAAGGCCAGAGGTAGTCATTTAGAATCCCGACGTTTTTTGTCGGGTGAGAAATCTGAGAACGACAGTTGCAGGTACTTAGTGCATTGTTCTTAAAGGCTAAATCCTGCCGACGTCAGATTCCTCACCCTGGAAAACGGGTTCGGAATGACAGAATCTGCCTTATTTGCGAATTATTCAGGTTATAAAGGCGTTTTTCAAATTAGGACAAAAAATAATGCTTAGTGTTAATAAGAACAGAATTTAGAAGATTTCACACCTCAAGAAATAAATTGCTTTTACGATAATTGTAAGTGGTGGTGAACTCAAATAGGGAACGTTCTTCATGAAATCGATGCTTCTCTTTTTTCTGACTTTTTTGCTATCATCATCCGTTCATGCCGGTACTTTAAAGGGCCGGGTTAAAGAACGTGCCGACGGCATTGTGGTGGCGGTAAAGAAGATAAAATGTGATGTCCAGCCGCCCAAAGGACATGCGATTATCAGTCAAAAAAATATGGAATTTATTCCCAATGTTCTTCCTGTTTTGGTTGGGACTACGGTTGACTTCCCTAACGATGAGGTGGTCATTTACCACAACGTTTTTTCTGTTTCAGAGGGAAACCGGTTCGATTTGGGCACTTATCGAGTTGGTGAAATCAAGTCCGTTACCTTTAAAAAAACGGGCATCGTTGAAGTCCTTTGCAACATTCACGTCCGAATGTATGCGGCAATTATCGTCCTGGATAACCCATATTTTACGCGCGTCGAAGCCGGTGGCAGCTACTCAATCAAGGACATTCCGAAGGGAGCTTACACCGTGGAAATATACTTTGTCAAAAATCATACTGTGGTTAAAAAGCAGTCGAGGGTCGTCATTCCTGATCAAGGAGTTGTAGAGCTAAATTTGTAATTTGAGTGGTATTCAGATTTCTTGTTTCGTCTTCTAAAAAAAGCTGACCTTCTTCAAGAAGGTTCGCTTTTGATCCGTTGAAAAGACACGAACGATTTGAAAAAAGGTCCGCGTTTCCCTGGCATGATGAAGGTAACCACAATGAAAGGACTCAAACTGTTTATTCTACTCTTAACGACATCTGGCGTAGTGTTTTGTGCGAACCGTATCGAAGCCATCCCGGCTTTTGCGCGCAAATACGGAACCTCTTGCAGCACATGCCACGTTGTCATCCCTAAACTGAATGCGTTTGGAAAAGCGTTTCGTCTCAATGGCTACCGTTTTCCAAAGGAAGCATTGGAGCAGTTGGCTGAGAAACCTGTGCCTTTGGGTGGGGAGCCGCAAAAAAAGCTACACCCCAAGAAAGCCATTTACCCCGGAGCGATTCCCGGTACCGTACCTCTGGCTATTCGTCTCGAGAGCGATGTGAATATTAACCCCGCCTCAGTAGTAAAAAGTGATTTTCGTCTTCCGCACGAGGTTGAAATTCTTTCCGGTGGAAATTTGGGTGAAAGTATTTCCTTTTTCGTTTACTTCCAACTTTACAATGATGGAGAGCTTGGCGGGCTAAAATTCGCTTTTTTTCAGTTTGACAGCCCGTTTGGAAATAATCCCATTTTCAACATGAGAATGGGACAGATAGAACCCGCGGTTGTTCCTTTTACGCGTTATCGAAGAATCACAATGGAGGACTATCTGACCAGCCGCATTCAGAATGGACCGAATTCATTCAATTTCAAACAACCGCAGCGCGGTCTCGAGGTCTGGGGAATTCGTGATGGTTCAGGCAGTGGTGGTTTATTTTATGCAATGGGATTAGTTAATGGAAATGGCGCCAGTGGTAAAGGCGATGCCGGAACTCTGGATAATAATTCTTCCAAGGATTTTTATGGCCGGCTGCGCTACAAGTTTGGAGGCCTCTCACTCACCGGTGAAAAAGGGCCTCCGCCGCAGGGCGGAAGCTGGATGGACAACTCGCTCTCTTTAGGTGGGTACGGTTACCGCGGCTGGTCTCCGGAGAGCAGCTTTCACCGGTTAGGCGTCGACGTGCAGTGGCAATATAAAAATCTTGATTTGTTCGGAACCTATATGTGGGGTGAGGATTCTTTTTCGCTAACAGACACCAGCGTCAACCGGCGTGCACGATTCACGGCTTTTTTCGTGCAAGCCGATTATGTCATTCTGCCCTGGATTGTCGCGGCGCTTCGGTATAGCGAGCGCCGGACTCCGGACGACCCTGCCGCGCCGGACGTCAAAGAAATCCTGGCTCATCTCTCTTTTTCCGTCCGTCCCAATGTCGTATTGCGAATGGAGAGCGTTGGAACGATAAACCGCGCAGAAAAGACCCGCGCTCGGGTACGAATTGACTTTGCATTCTAACGCGGATCTGGCTTTTGCGAAAGAGTTTACATGGATTTGTCGGATCAAAAGCTAACCTTCTTTAAGAAGGTCAGCTTTTCTAAAAGGACACCAGTATGAAAATACGACACAAGTTAATTGGACTTTTGGCCGGTATTTTTCTCATAGGGATCGTTTCTGTCACCGTTTACAATGAGCGACGCGAAGGGAGTCAGCACCTGGACGCTGAAATCGAGACTTGGACAAAGATCGGTCAGGGTATGGCACGAACCTGGAATTCCATCATGCTGCACACCGGCTCCGACAACTTAGCTCGCGAGCAGTTCTTCAACCAAAAAACAACGGAAGACGAGCTGCTGTCTCTCGGGCTGAAAAGAAACGAAAAGCTCATTCGAATCAATTCTGGGAGCAGTCCCTATGTTTCCACGGAATTGGAAAAAAAGGTTTTTTCCGAGGGCACACCCGCTTTTGAAGTCCTCCCGGCAACGGGTCAGGAGGATCGCCGCCTTTTGACTCTGGTCCCCCTTAAGGCGCAACCCGAATGCATCACATGCCATCAAAAGGTCAATCATCATCGCATCGAGGAAGGGGAGGTGATGGCGGTCATGTCATTGGTCACCTCTTTGAAAGCCGTGGATGAGGAGATTGCATCTGACAAGGCGATGACGGTTCTCAGTTTAATGGTCATTTTCATTTTGGTTCTGGTCACGTCCTATCTGGCCATTGTGCGCTTTACCAAACCTATCATCAAACTGACGGAAGCTTCAGAAGCGATTACCGCAGGACATTACAATGTACAGGTTCCGATTGAAACTCGAGACGAGATAGGTGTGCTGGCAAAAGCTTTCAATCTGATGACCAACCGGCTGAAAGAATCCAGACAGAAACTCGAGGCCTATTCGAGGCAGTTGGAACAGAAGGTAGAAGAGCGCACAGAGGATCTGCGGAAAAAGGCGCTCTTCGCGGAGCTCAACCCGTCTCCGGTTCTAAGTATCGACCATAACGGTATCATTTTGGAGTGCAACCCCGGGGCAAGGTGCGTTTTTCAGGATGAGAAATTACTAGGAAAAAGTTGGCAAAACGTCTGCCCACAAATTGGCTTGCCGGACTTTGCCACAACTTCTAAGAACAGTGAGAATGACATTTATCAGTATGAAGCAGAGCTCAACGGAAAATACTACTTATTCACGTTTAAGACGATCCCGGGTAATGACGTCATTCATGTTTATGGCGCAGATATCACAAATCTCAAACAGACTGAGGAAGATCTCCAAATCCAGAAAGCTTATCTTGAACAACTCTTCGAAAATGCCCCGGAAGCCATCGTCGTGCTTGATGGCAATGACTGCATCTTTCGGGCCAATAGCGAATTTTCAAGAATGTTTGGCTATACAAGCCAAGAGGCGCTGGGACGCAGAATCGATGAGCTGATAGTGCCTGAAAACCGCCGTGATGAAGCCATTTTGCTCACAAACAATGTAAGTACGGGAAAAAATGTCAGCATAGAAACCGTGAGACAACGCAAGGATGGCACCACACTGGACGTCTCTATACTCGGTACGCCCATTTGTCACGATCACGACAATATTGCGATTTACGTGATTTACCGCGATATCACCGAGCGCACGCGAGCAGAAGAGCAGTTGCGGAAATTATCGCAAGCTGTGCAACAGAGCCCGAGTACCGTCGTTATAACCGATACTGAAGGGACTATTGAGTATGTAAATCCAAAATTTACCCAAATTACGGGTTATACAGCGGAAGAGGCTATCGGAAAAAATCCCCGCGTTTTGAACGCTGGTGTGCAGCCAGCCGAATTTTATAACAATCTGTGGAAAACGATTTTGTCCTGCAAGGAATGGCGTGGTGAATTATGTAACAGAAAAAAGAACGGCGAACTTTATTGGGAATCGGCATCCATTTCGCCTATCCGTAATCCGGAGGGCGAGATTACTCATTTCCTGGCGGTTAAAGAGGATATCACCCAGCGCAAACAGGCGGAGGCGGCCTTGCAAGAAAATGAGGCAAAAACTCGCGCCATTCTGGAAACTGCTGCCGATGGCGTCATCACCACCGACGAAAAAGGAATCATTCAATCTGCTAATGCGGCGGCCGAGCGAATCTTCCAGTTTTCAAAAGACGAGCTGCTTGGAGAAAATGTTAAGATTTTAATGCCGTCGCCTCACAATCAGAGACATGACAGCTATCTTTCTAATTACCTAAAAACCGGGAAAAACAAAATAATAGGCATCGGTCGCGAAGTCGAAGGACAGCGCAAAGACGGATCGACGTTTCCCATGGATTTGGCGGTGAGTGAGGTGATCCTAAGCGACCGCCGGCTTTTCACCGGCATTGTACGCGACATCACGATGCGCAAAAGAGCGGAAAGAGCGTTACAAAAGGCTAAAAAAGCCGCAGAAACCGCGAATGTGGCCAAAAGCGAATTTTTGGCCAACATGAGCCATGAAATTCGCACGCCTTTGAATGCCATCATCGGTATGACGGAACTCTCTCTCGAGACCGAGTTGAGTCCGGAACAGCGTGGGTTCCTCAATGTGGTTCATTCCTCTTCCGAAGGACTGCTCAGCCTGATAAATGATCTCCTTGATTTTTCCAAAATCGAAGCCGGGCAGATGGAGCTCGAGAACATCGATTTTAATCTGCACGACGTGGTGGAGGGAGCAGCCGAAATATTTAGTATGCGTACTGAAGAAAAAGGCCTGGAGCTTCTCTGTTATGTAGAGCCTCAGTTGCCTCGATGGGTGGTAGGGGATCCGACACGCCTGCGGCAAATCCTGGTGAACCTGCTCGGCAACGCACTCAAATTTACTGAAAAAGGCGAAATCGCGATAGAGTGCCGATTGGGGAATGGGGAACGGGGAATGGGGAATGCGGAAAACGCAATCAACAACCCGGAATCCGCACTCTCAACTCTCAACTCTCAACTCTCAACTCCGCACTCCACACTCCGCACTCCGCAATCGGCAATCTCAAATCCGCAATCGGTTGAGATGCATTTTGTCGTCCGCGATACCGGCATGGGTATTTCTAAGAAAAACATAAATAAAATATTCGAAAAGTTCTCGCAGGCTGATTCTTCCACCACTCGCAAATTTGGCGGCACCGGCCTCGGCCTGAACATCACCAAGTCGTTGATAGAGCTCATGGGCGGGGAAATGTGGGTAGAAAGCAAAGAGGGACAGGGCAGCAGTTTTCAGTTTACATTGAACATGCCTGTTGGAGAAGCAAAAACCGAAGAGGTGGATTTTGTCTATCCTGATTTCCCAGATCTGACCATTCTCGTAGTGGATGACAACAAAACTAATCGCTTTATTTTGAGAAAAACCCTCGGCGCCTGGGGATTTCAAGTTAAAGAGGCCCAAGACGGCTGCGAAGCGCTTGCGCTCTTGAAGGAACCGGAAACAGCGATCGATCTCATCATTTTAGACCAGCAAATGCCGGAAATGGATGGCGTGGAGCTGGCTCAGAAGATCAGAGCGGAACCGCGCTGGGCTAACGTAAAAATGATTATGCTCTCTTCTGTGGGAAGTATGAATCTCGACTTAAAGAAAAAGTTGGATATTTCTAAGTATATTACCAAACCTGCCAAGCAATCGAAATTGTTCGATAGTCTCATGCACGTTTTACGTTATCGCGGTTCAACCGAAGTTCAAAGCGTGAAAGTTGTCACTCCTGAAGAAGCGAATACCAGGGTTGTTCAACATAGAATCTTACTGGTTGAAGACAACCTGGACAATCAAAGATTAGCCAAAAAAATCATGGAGAAGGCCGGCTATATAGTAGACCTTGCGGAAAATGGCCAACAGGCTGTCGAGGCGACAGAAAAATCTCACTACGATCTGATTCTCATGGACATTCAAATGCCGGTGATGGATGGATTCAAGGCCACCAAGAAAATCCGGGAATTGGAAAGGCGACAGCACGCTGATAAAGTGCCCATCGTCGCGCTCACCGCCCATGCTATGCAGGGGTACCGCGAGAAATGTTTGCGACACGATATGGACGATTATGTCACCAAACCGATTAGAAAAAAAATCCTCTTTAAGACGATTGAGCAATGGCTTGACCCGCGTCCGGTTATTTTGGTTGTGGATGACTCCCAGGATAATCGCAATTTGCTTAAGAATTATCTCATGAAGTCAGGCGCTTACCGGTTGCTTTTTGCGCGGCACGGCCAGGAAGCTGTAGAAATATGCCAGCGTCGAAACGTTTTTCTGATTTTGATGGATATGGAGATGCCGGTCATGGATGGCTACCGCGCTGCATCGGCCATCCGGAATTTAGAAAACGGTGCGGATATTCCAATCATCGCTCTGACCGCGCATCAGGGGACGAGTGAAATGAAGAAGTGTCTGGACGCCGGCTGTACGGCTTATCTCTCTAAACCTATCAGGAAGAAAGAACTATTTGAAATGCTCTTTCAGCATTTAGGATCTCAATACGCAGAGAATAAGTCGAATCATGACAAATATCGGGGAGTCCCCGAATCGATCAACTCTTAGGGAGCGCTCGCTCTTCGTACCGCAAACGTCTCGTTTGCACTGCGGTTTATCTTGGCGGCTGCAATTCGCGTATTATTTTCTTTCGGGAATTCTACGAATGACGAGCACGTGAGTAAATCCCCGCCGAGCGGGGGTAATCGTAGCGCAATCGTCTCGATTGCGAGCAGTTTATCCTGGCGGCTGCAATTTGCGTGTCATTTTCC